>CAVEYH010000029.1:8727-9805 GCA_963620055.1 bacterium
TAAATTTACCGCTTCATTGCCACCGCTATAACAAAAAACGCACATTTCGCAAGGCAAACGAAAACGTGCGTTTTTATTTTCGATTATTTTATTTTATAAACAGGCTTAGCCGAATATAATTTTACTGCCGGTTTCACCGTCGGACGGCTCCACTTTTATTACAGACTGTATGCGTTCGATTAGTTCTCCGCGGTGCGTGATAACGCCTACCATTGTCTTGCGCGAAAGTGCGTCAAGCGCTTCGGTCACGGCATCGAGAGCATCGGGTGACAGTGTCCCGAAACCTTCGTCGATAAAGAAAAACTCATAATTTTTATCCTTTGACAACATTCCGGAAATTGCTATTGCAAGTGAAAGTGATGCTAAGAAAGTTTCGCCGCCCGAAAGTGTATTGACTCCGCGACGTTCGTTGCCCGACAAAAAGTCAAGCACATAAAACTCGCCTACTCCCTCGTCGTACCATAGTGAATACTTGCCTCCGGTAAGTTCGCCCAAAATTGTCGAAGCTGATGCCGTAAAATCTTTAATATACTCCGCCGCGACGAATTCCGAAAACGCTCTACCCTTGAAAAGTTTTTCAAGTTCCGCATACTTTTTGCGTTCGCGCTCGGTTGCCTTAAGTTCTTTGATAAGCTCGTTCTTTTTCGCAAGATCGGTTTTTGCACGGTTAAGCTCGGCGCGCGTGCTCGAAATAAAATCGCGCGTCGCCAATGCTTCTTTTGTTTTTTCTTCCGCCTCGGTCGCAAGCCTAGCTAAATCCTCGTCTGACGTAAACGCGGCATTTTTAATCTCGGCTATTGTAGTGCATAAAGCTTCTCTATGCTCGTCATTTTTTATAGCAATCTTCCGCATTGTGTCCATGCCGTCGGAATATTTACGTTTTTCTTCGTCGAGCTTTGTTCGATCGGTTTTTAACTTTTCAAGCGTGGCGGTAATCTTTATTAGTTCCGCCTCCGGATTTTCGCCTAGTTTTGCTTTTACGTTTTTTTGTTCGTCGAGCTGTTTCTCGCGTTTTTCCGCTATTGCTTTTTCTTTTTCCGCGATTATATCCGCCTGTCTACCGAGTTTTTCCGTAAGT
>CAVEYH010000030.1:0-9791 GCA_963620055.1 bacterium
ACGCAAACGAGTTTTCATATCGCGTACGTCACGATAACGGTGCATACACGGTAGTCGTCGGTAGCTCGACAAAACTTCCCGACGGCACGGAGATGTGGTTTTACGCATCTAGCGTAATCATAACAAAGGATGCTACGATCTCATTGCTCGCAAGCCAGCTTATTATCGTCACTTGCATTTGTATCGTCGTGTCGATACTGCTTTCGTACGCACTCAGTAGAAACATCACAAAGCCTATTCGCGAGTATGCTGCCACCGCCCGCAGACTCGGTAAAGAAAAAGTCGAATTCAAACAGACCGGTTTCAACGAATTCGACGAACTTGCAAAGGCCCTCAACTATTCGGCGGACGAACTCGAAAAGACCGAAAAAATGCGTCGCGACTTTTTGGCAAACGTCAGTCACGACTTGCGCACTCCGCTCACCATGGTCAAGGCATATGCCGAAATGGTGCGAGATATATCTTGGCGCGACGAAAAGAAACGCAACGAACATTGTAAAGTAATTATCGACGAAGTAGACAGATTGACACTGCTTGTCAACGATATTTTGGACCTGTCGAAAATTCAGGCAGGCACGCGCGAACCGGACATGAAGCGAGTAGACATATCCGCACTCACCGGTGCCGTGCTCGAACGTTTTCAAATATTGTCCGAACGTAGCGGTTATAAGTTTGACCTAAGCATCGACGACGATTGTTTCGTCACGGCGGATGCGCGCATGGTCGAGCAGATTGTATATAATCTTATCGGTAATGCCGTCAGCTACACGGGCGAGGACAAAAAAGTCGGTGTAAAGGTAAAACGTCTCGCCAATTCCGTGCGTGTGGAAATTTCCGACAGCGGAAAGGGAATCGCACCGTCCGAACGCGACAAGGTTTGGGATCGCTATTATCGTTCGTCTCAGACAAAACGTGCCGTAGTCGGTAGCGGAATAGGGTTGTCGATCTGCAAAAACTTACTCATCTTGCACAATGCAAAATACGGTATAGATTCCGTAGTCAACAATGGCTCGACTTTCTGGTTTGAAATGCCGTATGCCCCCGAAACAGACGAATAATAACACTAGCAAAACGGAACATCCGTGCACTAAATTCTGTGCACGGATGTTTGGCATTTATCGGTTGTATTTTATCAGCGTGAGTGTCGATATTACGGAATAAATAACAGCACAGTGCAAAAAGTTAAAATTTTAACGTTAAAAAACTACGCTCCGAAAGTCACCGACTTTCGGAGCGTAGTTGAGTCTCTGTGCAATATTTACCTTATTACTTAATCAAAGATTTTAATTCGTCTACCGAGTGAAGTCCGACGGCACGTTCTGTCAGGTTGCCGTCCTTAAAGACGAGTAGCGAAGGTATGCTTTGAATACCATAGTTCATTGTAAGATCCGCATTTTCGTCGACATTGACCTTTACTACTTTTACTTCATCTCCTAGCTCGTTTTCAAGTTTTTCTAGCTCCGGACCTTGCGCACGGCACGGACCGCACCAAGTTGCCCAAAAGTCTACTAATACAGTGCCTTTCGATTCGAGCACCTCTTTGCTAAATTCTTGTGAATTTACGTTTTTCATAATTATCTCCTTTATTCCCGCACGGGAACTTGTTTGTTACGTTTATAAATTCTAATAATTTAATATAGCGTGTCGAGTTTTTCGATTGCCTTCACGTACACGTCAAAGAGTCTGTCGAGCGACTTCAGCTCAATATGCTCGTTTGCGTTGTGTAGATCGGTGATTTCGTCCTCTTCGGTAGGACCGTAAGCCACGGCGGATGGAAGTTCACGAGCGTAAGTTCCGCCACCCGTTTGAATAGGACGAGGGTTCTTTTTGCGTGTTACTTTTGCATATACTTCGAGCAATGTCTTAATTAGCGGAGAATCTTCCGGCATATACAAATTCTCGGCAAAGCGTGCACGACTAACTTCACAATCGTCTCCGAAAGCGGATTTTAGAGCGGTCTCGGTTTCGTCGGGGTTTGCGCTTATCGGCAAGCGGAAATCAAATTTAAGCGTGAGTTTGTCACCGTTGTATTCCGCAACACCCATGTTCATGGTAAGGACACCCGTTTCATTATCTTCGCGATAAGCACCGATAACCTTGGATGCATCATGACGACATAGATTATCGAAGATGCGAGCCACGGAATCGCTGTCCGGAATGATCGCATCTAGCACTGCCCAAATTTTCCATAGCGCATTGTCGGATTTTTCCGGAGCCATCGCATGACCTGCCACACCTTTTGCGATTATAATGATGCCGTCGTCCGTTTCGCTTACGTCAAAATCGGTTGGCTTTGCACCGATCCGTACTAGATTTTCGGCAATTGAGGGGGTAGAGAACACTTGCGTGTGATCGAATGTAGCGATAAGTGCACGCAGTTTTTCGCATGCATCCGAACCATTTTTTAATGTTACGGTTGCTTCGCCAGGGACCACGTTTGCGCGAGTGCCGGCAGAGAGTGAAACCACACTATCCGAAAAAACTTTATCGGGCGACACGATAACATCGGTGTGAAGTATGCCTTTTTCGCTGTTAATCACAGGGAAGTCCGAGTCGGGTACTAGCGACACAACAGGGATTTCACCTTCTGCGGCGTACTTTTTAAGACATAGCGAGCCGGTTTCTTCGTTGCAACCCACGATCAATCTTATGCGGTGACGAAGGTTAGCTTTTTCGTCGTGTAATTTTTTTAGAATATACAGCATCGTTACGAGCGGACCTTTGTCATCCGCTACGCCTCTGCCGTAAATCACGTCTCCGTCACGACGAACGACGAACGGATCCGAGGTCCAACCGGTGCCTGCCGGTACGATATCAGCATGAGCAAGTATACCGATCAGCGGTTTTTCAGGGTCTCCGTATTCCGCATAGCCATAGTAACCGTTGCTTTCGCCCACTTTCAAGCCGTAGTACGAAGCCTTGTTCAAAAACCAATCGAGAGCACCGCGCACTTTTGAACCAAACGGTGCATCTATTGCGCTTTTTTCGGCTTCGACACTGTTAAAAGCGACGATTTCCGACAAGTCTTTTAGGAATTGTTCGCGATCATTGATCATAATAGCACTCCTTGAATGCGTTTTGGCTGTGCGCTAAGCGATTAGCCGTGAAAACGCTTGCATAAACTTGTGAATTGATTTATAATTATTGCTGTAACATCTGTTACGGCTACTGCTATAAACACGATTCGAGAATATTATACTATCATGCCGTAAATTTGTCAACAGAGGAGCACTAAATGGAAACGGTAAGAACGAGATTTGCCCCCAGTCCCACGGGGTATTTACACATAGGCGGACTCAGAACTGCGTTGTATGCATACTTATTTGCAAAAAAACACGACGGAAAGTTTATTTTGCGTATCGAAGATACAGATATGGGACGTTATGTTGACGGCGCGGTCGAGATAATTTATCGTACGTTGCGCGATTGCGGTCTAAACTATGACGAAGGTCCGGACGTAGGCGGAGATTACGGCCCGTACGTTCAGTCCGAAAGAAAAGAAATATACCTAAAATACGCGCGCCGGCTCGTAGAACAAGGCGATGCGTATTATTGCTTCTGCACAAAGGGACGGCTCGAAGAATTACACGCAAACGGCGCAACCAAGTACGACAAGCATTGTTTGCACCTACCGAAAGAAGAGGTAGAGCGTCGCATAGCCGCAGGCGAGCCGTACGTTATTCGTCAAAACATACCGGAAGAAGGTTCATCGACATATCACGACATGGTTTTTGGCGATATAACCGTTGAGAACAAGGAGCTCGAGGACAATATTCTCATAAAGTCCGACGGAATGCCGACATACAACTTTGCCAACGTCATCGACGACCACTTAATGAAGATCAACTATGTTATTCGCGGAGTGGAGTATCTTTCGTCCACACCGAAGTATAATTTGCTATACCGCGCGTTTGGTTGGGAGATTCCTAACTACATGCACCTTCAGCCGATAATGCGTGACGCTCAGCACAAGCTCAGCAAACGTCACGGCGACGCATCTTACGAGGACTTTATCAAGAAAGGTTATCTAAAGGAAGCGATCATGAACTATATCGCACTTTTGGGATGGAGCCCGAAAAACGATCGTGAAAAATTCAGCCTTGACGAAATGGCAGACATGTTTTCCGTCGAGGGACTCAGCAAGTCTGCATCCATTTTCGACGAAGCAAAAATGCGTTGGCTCAATTCGTGCTACATAAAGGACCTTACGCCCGACGAATTCTATGAAAAGGCATTGCCGTTCATGGAAAAAGTTGACTATCTAAAAGGTTACGATCTAAAATATTTATCCACGCTACTACAAAATCGTTGTGAAACGCTTGCCGACGTAGAGAAACTTACCGAATTTTTGACAGTGTTTGACGGCTATGATACCGAACTTTTTGTAAACGTAAAGTGGAAGACCGACCGCGACATTGCTAAGAAAATGATCCCCGAGCTTATCGAGCTTGTAAAGGCCGATTTTGACGGGCTGCATGACGGTTTGGTTGCTTACGCGGAAAAAACCGGTTATAAAAAAGGGCAAGTGCTGTGGATATTCCGTATCGCAATCACCGGTGCACAGAGTACTCCCGGCGGAGCTACGGAAATGGCAGAACTACTCGGAAAGGACACTGTAATCGCACGGCTACAAAAGAGCCTCGAAAAATTAGCATAATTGTATAAGAGCTTAGCTGCAGAAAAACAGCTAAGCTTTAATTTTAATTATATTTTAATTCACAAAATACCGCGTTTATATTGAATTTTATTTTGTTTCATGCTATACTCTAAATATAGGAACGGCGCAACGGCTCAAATTCCGCGCCTAAACTTATTTTGTAAAATTGGAGGACGAAGATGATTTTTTGTTCCGAAGTCGGCAATTGGTGGAACGGACTTACCGCCACGCATCAAGCATCGTTTATTTTGGCTGTCGCGGCATCGGTGATTCTTGTCGTTCAGCTCATAATGATGTTAGTAGGACTTGGCGGAGAAGGCGGATTTGACGGTGATACGTCGGATATCGACGGTTGCGGAGATCTCGATTGCGGAATCCCCGACAGTGCGGACGATGCTTTTAACGGTGACAGCCTTGCGGATGCAGGTGGACTACGAATCGTTTCGTTCCGCACGATTGTAGCATTTTTTGCTGTCGGCGGTTGGATAACGTACACTATGGCATTTTTCTTGCCGTGGTGGGGAGCATTGCTTATCGGCATAGTCGCAGGTTGCGGTGCGGCGGTCGGCGTCGCATACATAATGAAAGCGATCTTAAAATTCCAGTCGGACGGTAATCGCAGAATGGGTTATGCGATCGGGAAACCGGCAGAAGTTTATCTCACGATACCGGCTCTACGGACGGGTACGGGAAAAATTAGCGTCATCGTGCAAGACTCGCTCACCGAGTGTGATGCCGTGACAGACAATTCGGAACCGCTTCCTACGGGAAGTCGATGTGTAATAAAAGCCGTTTTGTCCGAACAGCTTGTACTTGTCGAACCGATGAAAGCGGCACCGATTACTACTTCAAACGATAAAGCAGAGTAGAGAATTATGACGGGGAAGAAAAGTGCGGATGAAAAAGTCGCGAACAAAAAATTCGTAAATACGGAAAATCCGAATAGCGACAGCATAGTCACGGACGAGAACAATCTCAATCACGACACAATCGACGATAATACCGAAGATCGTTTTCTCAGCGGAATGGATTGGTTACCGTTGTGGCTCGATAATGCGTTGTATTGGGCGACACTGGTATTCTCCGTGCTCGCGTCGATATTTGTGGTAGTCGGTTTTATATTGATACTCATCGGGAAAGTATAAAATACATAAAAAGAGACATTATTTGGAGGAAATAATAAATGAATTTGTTATCAGCAAAAGGTTGGGTAGGCGGTCTTGTCGCGGCGATTGTCGTGATAGTTGTCTTGCTCGTAATTATGTTATTGATTTTTGTCAACCGTTATAAAAAATGCCCGTCCGACAAGGTCATGGTCATTTACGGTAAGTTAAAACGCCCTAAAGACGGCGCACCGCAGGCATCAAGTAAGTGTATCCACGGCGGAGCTCAATTCGTGTGGCCGTTCTTTCAGGCCTACAGCTTTCTAGACCTTACGCCCATATCGCTAAACGTCGATCTTAAGAATGCGTTGTCACATCAAAATATTCGTGTAGACGTGCCTTCGCGTTTTACCGTCGGCATTTCCACAGAACCCGGCATCATGCAGAATGCCGCAGAGAGACTTCGCGGACTTCGCATGACGGATATTCAGGACCTTGCCAGCGATATTATTTTAGGGCAACTTCGTTTGGTAGTCGCGCTCATGGACATCGAGGAGATCAACACCAACCGTGATAAATTCTTGGACGAAGTTTCTAGAAACGTGGAAACCGAACTTAAAAAGATCGGTCTAAAACTTATCAACGTCAACGTAACCGATATTCGCGACGAATCGGGGTATATCGAGGCACTCGGTAAAGAAGCGGCAAGCAAGGCGATAAACGACGCTAAAAAGTCGGTTGCCGAGCGTGACCGCGACGGTGCGATCGGTGAAGCGAACGCTATCATGGATCAGCGTATCAACGTTGCAAAAGCGAATTCCGCGGCGGTAGAGGGTGAAAACCTTGCAAAAGCAAAGATCGCACAGGCAAATGCAGATCTTCGTGAAGCCGAGGCGGATGCTGAACGTCGTGCAACCGCGGCCGAAAAAATTGCACAGGCAAACGCATTAAAGGAAGCGTATGAGGCACAGCGCGAGGCAGAGGAAGTACGTGCAAAACGCGAACAGAGTACGCTGGAAGCGGACGTCATCGTTAAAGCCGAGATCGAGAAACAACGCCTTGAATTAGAGGCAGAAGCACAAGCCGAGCAAACTAGAAGAAAAGCTCGCGGTGAAGCAGATGCTATCTATGCCGTAAAGGAAGCGGGGGCGCGCGGTCTATACGAATTACTTTCTCGTCAGGCACAAGGTTTTGACAGTCTTGTCAAAGCAAGCGGTGCGGCAGACAGCGCGGTCAAGATGATGATCGCAGACAAGCTCGAAGAGCTTACCCGTATTCAGGTAGACGCTATCAAGAATATCAAGATCGACAAAGTCACGGTATGGGATAGCGGTGCAAACGGAGATAAGCCCGGATCTACCGCAAACTTCATTTCGGGACTTTACAAGGCAGTACCGCCAATGAACGAACTTTTCCATTCCGTAGGCATGGATCTTCCCGATTACCTCGGCAAAGTCGAATCGCAAAAAACCGGAAATGAGGTTGCACAGGTAAAAGCCGAGGAGCCTACGACTGTAGCCAAGACTGCAGAGGTCAAGTCGGAAAAGCCTACGGCAAAAAAGAAATAGGTAAAAGTGAGAAAAGTTGCTGTAGTAAAAATTCAAAGCAAAGTTAATAACGGAACACAGCAAGAGTTTTTCGTAACACAGCGGAATTAAAAACATTATTAAGGAGTTATGCTTGTCGTGCGGTTGTTTGTGTGACGGGTGAAGATTATTTTAGGGAGGAACAGAGTGAAAAAAATATTATATGTGATGACGCTCGTGGTTTTGTTAGCGGCTTTCGCGCTGTGCGGTTGCGGTGAAGCAGCGCTTCCCGATGTAACGAATAATCCGTCGAGCGACGGTAACGGTACCGACGGTGGGAGCGGCGGCAAAACGTCTTATACAATCACGTTTGTTGTGGACGGCGAAACCGTGGAAACGCAGACGCTTAACCCCGGTGACATGATAAAAAATCCGACTGGAGACTATCAGAAGGAAGGTTACACGTTCGTGGGTTGGCAACGTCCCAACGGCACGATTGTCAAATGGAACTATGTTTCCGATCGCAAGGCGACGGAAGATATCACGTTGACGGCATACTATTCGATCAATTCGTACAGAATCAGTTTTTACTATATGAGTGACGAGATCGGCGATACGCAAAGCATTGAGCATGGCACCGAGTTTACGTTCCCGACGGACTTCGTATCAGGTACTGCGATCGAAATCAAAGGTTGGCGCGAGCGTGGAAGCGACGAGATTATATCGACTGCTACCGCCACCGCTCGACGTAACGCGGCTTTCGATGCGGTAGTGGGACTGAAGCCATACAAGACGATAAGTTACGACGGCTTCCCGACAGAAACGTATTATCTACATGACTACGATTATGACGACGCGGCGGTTACGGTGACACTCGAGGACGGCACGAATTATACATTGAGTAAGTCCGAGTATGAAGTGATCATGCCCGATGACTTTGCTAAGGAAAAGAAGAATTACGAAATTACGGTAAAAATTAAACTCGAAGAGAAAGCGGAGAAAAAATTTATGGTTAACGTCATCGAAAACAAGCATAAGTTCAGTGCGTTATTTATCGGCAATAGTTATTCTGACGATACGATCGATCAGTCGTATAAGGTAGCGGCTGCCCTCGGTATAGAAGATATCGAGATTGCTACGCTTTATTACCCCGGTTGCACTATCGACCAGCATCTCGAATTCTTAAACGAGAAACCTCGCAACTATATTTTCCGCTATTTTAAGGATAATGGCGAACTCAGCACGACTGAAACCGATTTTAATAAAGCGCAACTATCCACGATGGAAGAAGGAATTAAATTCCGCGACTGGGATTTTATCATTCTTCAGCAAGGCAGTCGACACAGCGGTTTGCCCGCAAGCTATTCGAACATCAACGAGCTTGTGTCCTATGTCCGCTCCAAAGCTACTAACCCTCACGTGCGTTTTGCATTCAATATGACATGGGCGTACGCAGTGGGCAGTTCTAACGGCGGTTTCGTGAACTATAACAAAAATCAACAGACAATGTACGACGGTATTACAAACTCGGTAAAAACGCAAATCGAACCGAATAAGAATATCGTCGCGATTATCCCGAACGGAACAGCGGTGCAAAATGCTCGCACTTCAACGGTTGGCGACACCCTTACACGTGACGGTGCGGATCACCTTACCTACGGCTTGGGAAGATATATCGCTGCACTTACGTTCGTGTCGAAAATGGTCGGTGCTAGCGAAACAGATATCGAGTCGCTAAATTACGCTCCGAGCGGACTTACCGCCACACAGATCGCGATCGCAAAGGAAAGCGCGATCAATGCGATAAAGTCACCTTACGCCGTTACGAAATCACAGTACGCACCCGCAGACGAATCGAGTATTGTTGGAAAAACTCAAAAGCAGATTACGTTCTCGCAAGGCTACTATAATTCATTGGACACGGCGGGCAACCATTACAAACTGATAACAAATGCGGGCAATTCGGCGCAATATTTTGCCACCGTCAAGTTTACGAAAGCGGATCTACCGGTAGGTTCTGTCATTTATATCGCGAATGGCTGGCAGTACCGCCCCGAAGGTTGGATAAACGGTTCGGGCGTATCGCCAAGGAAAGACAACGTAACTACGAAATACGTTATCGTTACCGATGAATGGTGGGGAAGTTATACCGAGCGCGCGTTCAATATTTCCAAAGTGACGCTTGTGTCGCTTGCTGGCAAGGACAACGAAATTTCCGGCGTATTCAAAATTTATTTACCGAATTAAGTTGATTGAGAGTAATTAGAAACAACAAACAAAAGCCACGACCTCTTTTGGCCGTGGCTTTTGTCGTATAATGCGTTTTTACTGTTTCATAAGACTTTTCAGTATCTCGTCAATACCATCTAGTCCGTGTTGGTCGTTTGCTTCGATGCGACCGGCATCGACTTCAGCTGCAAGTTTCTGATCGAAGGGAAGCGAGCCTAGTACTTTCATACCATACTTTTCGGCAATTTCACCGGCATGACTCTTTCCGAAAATCTC
>CAVEYH010000031.1:0-9460 GCA_963620055.1 bacterium
AGTCACATAAAAGCAATCGATGATCGCACTTTGGTGGTCATTGATCCACCGTGTGACACCGCCGAGCAAAAAACACTCGCGGAAAAATGTTCGGTTTCTCTTTGGCCTCTGCCCCTTAATTGTGATTTATGGTACGAACGATCGTAGCAAAAGAAAAAGCACTTTTATGGTGGAGACAAGAGAAAAAGGAGGCAACAAAATGAAAAAAAACATGTACAGTTTGATACTTGCCGAGGACGTGGTGAACAAAATCGACAGACTGGCGGAGTCGGAAGGCACTAACCGTTCGAATCTTATCAATCAGATACTTGCGGAATATGTGTCGGTGACCACGCCGGAAAAGCGGATAACGGACGTTTTCCGTCGCATCGAAGCTTTGATGCACGGCATGGAAAACGAATTGCCGGTTTTCTTTGCAAATCACGATAACACGTTGTCGATCAAGAGTTCGCTGTCGTACCGCTACCGCCCGACCATTCGCTATGAAGTGGAGCTTTACTCCGCTCCGCACGGCACGATCGGCGAGCTAAAAGTCAACTTCCGCACACAAGCACCCGAGCTACTCGCATCGATGACGGAATTTTTCGGACTGTGGAGGAACATGGAGGAAATCTACGTCACGTCGCTTCTCGGCGGTGAAAGCATCGAGTACACTTTGGACGAAAACAAGTGGACGAGATCGTTGTGTTTGCCGAAAAACACCGAATACGCGACGGATGCGCTGGGGCGCGCGATCTCCGATTACGTCCGCACGTTCGATCGCATGCTGAAAAAATATTTGGCAGGCGGATATCACAACATTCAAGAGCTAGAAAACGATTATTTGTCCGCGCTAAACAGCGGTATGATGATAATCTAACGAGGCTCAAACACAATAAAACATAGGAGGTATACCATTTATGGATGCTAATAAACTGACACAAAAGGCGACGGAAGCGATCCAATCCGCACAAAACATCGCCATTGAAAACGGTAATATACAGATAATGCCCGAGCACCTTCTCTACGCGCTCATTGACCAAGAAAACGGCTTGATCGGCTCGCTTTTTAAGAAAATGGGCAAGTCGCCCGACGCAATACTTGCCGAAATCGATTCGCTGATCCGCAAGATCCCTGCAGTTTCGGGTTTGGGACGCGAGCCGGACAAGGTTTATATCTCTCCGCTAACCGACAAGATTTTATCTGCGGCGGAAAAACTTGCCAAGGGTATGAAGGACGAATACACTTCCGTCGAACACATCATGCTGTCAATATTCGATTACGCCGACGACAACATTAAGGGTGTTTTCCGTACGTACGGAATCACAAAAGAAGCGTTCGTTGCGGAACTGAAAAAAGTCAAGACCGACAGAGTCACCAGCGACAACCCCGAATCAAGTTACGACGCTTTGACAAAATACGGCTTTGACCTTGTCGAGCGCGCTCGGCAACAAAAGCTCGATCCCGTGATCGGTCGTGACGGCGAGATTCGTAACGTCATTCGCATTTTGTCACGTAAGACGAAAAACAACCCCGTGCTTATCGGCGAACCGGGTGTAGGTAAAACCGCTATTGCCGAAGGGCTTGCACAACGTATCGTACGCGGAGACGTGCCGGAAGGCTTGAAGGAAAAGACGATTTTTGCGCTCGATATGGGCTCGCTTATCGCGGGTGCAAAATTCCGTGGTGAGTTCGAGGAAAGACTGAAAGCCGTACTTAACGAAGTGAAAAAGAGCGAAGGCAAAATCATTCTGTTTATCGACGAGCTTCACACCATTGTCGGTGCGGGCAAATCGGACGGTGCGATGGATGCCGGCAACCTCTTAAAACCGCTACTCGCACGCGGTGAACTACACTGCATAGGCGCAACCACTCTGGACGAATATCGCAAGTACATCGAAAAAGATGCCGCTCTCGAACGCCGTTTCCAGCCGGTCATGGTGGACGAACCGAACGTGGAAGACACGATTTCGATCCTAAGAGGTCTAAAAGAACGTTACGAAGTCTATCACGGCGTGACCATCCACGACAGTGCGCTGGTAGCCGCCGCAACGTTATCTAACCGCTACATTACCGACAGATTCTTGCCGGACAAGGCAATTGACCTTGTGGACGAGGCTTGTGCGATGATCCGTACCGAGATCGATTCGATGCCTACCGAAATGGACGAGATCTCGCGTAAGATCATGCAACTCGAGATCGAAGAAACGGCACTTAAAAAAGAAACGGACGAGCTGAGCGCAGCAAGGCTCGAAGATATTCGCAAGGAGCTGAGCGATCTACGCGAAAAGTTCGGTGCTATGAAGGCAAGATGGGAAGCCGAAAAGCAAAACATTCATGCGGTTTCCGATCTCAAATCCGAGATTGAACGTGTAAATGCCGAGATCGAGACGGCTCAACGCAATGCTGATTACGAGCACGCCGCAAAGCTGAAATACTCCACTCTGCCCGAGCTTAATCACAAACTCGAAGAGGCGCAAAAGACCGAGAAAAACGATAAAAACGCACTGTTACGCGATACCGTGACCGACGAAGAGATCGCAAAAGTCGTGTCACGCTGGACGGGAATTCCGCTGTCTAAACTCATGGAAGGCGAGCGCGAAAAAATATTGCATTTAGCCGATATCTTGCATAAACGTGTAATCGGTCAGGACGAAGCCGTACAAAAAGTAAGCGAGGCAATCATGCGTTCGCGTGCGGGCATCGCGGATCCTAACCGCCCGATCGGTTCGTTCATGTTCCTAGGCCCTACCGGTGTAGGCAAAACCGAGCTGGCAAAGGCGCTTGCCGAATGTCTTTTCGACGACGAGCACAACCTCATTCGTATTGATATGTCGGAGTACATGGAAAAATTCTCCGTGTCGCGTCTTATCGGCGCACCTCCGGGATATGTCGGCTACGAAGAAGGCGGCCAACTGACAGAAGCCGTACGGCGCAAACCCTACTCGGTCATGTTGTTCGACGAGATCGAAAAGGCTCACCCCGACGTGTTCAATATCCTTCTCCAAGTCCTCGACGACGGTAGGATCACCGATTCTCAAGGCAGAACCGTGGACTTTAAGAACACGATTTTGATACTTACGTCCAACCTCGGCTCGAACTATATTCTCGACGGCATAGACGAAAAGACGGGAGAAATCAATCCTGATGCCAAGGCGGAAGTCGACAAGCTGTTAAAACAATCGTTCCGTCCGGAATTTTTGAACCGTCTCGACGAAATCGTTTACTACAAACCGCTCACGAAAGCGAACGTGACGGGCATTATTGATCTACTTGTCGCATCGCTGTCCTCGCGCATCGAAGATCGCAGACTACATCTTACGATCACCGACAAAGCAAAAGACTTTATTGTCGATCACGGCTACGATCCTATTTACGGTGCTCGTCCGCTCAAACGTTATCTTCAGAGCAAAGTCGAAACACTTCTCGCGAAAAAGATGCTCGAAGCCGATCTCGAACCCGGTAGCGAACTCATTGTCGAGGAGTGCGACGGCGATCTTGGCGTAGTCGTCCGTGAATACGTCGAAAAGAACTGATTTTTTTTCCCAAAATCGGTTAGCATGCGCGCGGTACGTTAACCGAGTGCGCTAAACGTCACATAAAATTACCATACACACAAGACCGCTTGCTATAGACTACCCTCGGCAAGCGGTTTTTGCACTAGTCCGTAACAAAATTAGCGAAACCTTAGCATATCTATTCTACCGAAAAATTGTCCATAAGCTAACGCCTAACAAAATTAGCGATACAGTTAGCGGTAAAGCGTATTTTTAATCGACTTGACTACTTTTGTAAAATAACGTACAATTTGTAGCGAGACTTTATTGAGGTGCAAACAATGAGCGAACTAGACGAACTCACGGCAAAATATCGCCAAAAATTAGTAAACAAGAACAAAACCAACAAGTTTTTATATGTTTTTCTGCAAGTTATCACGCTATTGACCGCCATTGCTTCATTGATAACTTATTTAGTCCGTCGCGAAGGCGGTGAGACCACGGCAAACCAGGTTTTTATGTGCGTAATGGCTCTACTGTGCCTTAACATACCGTTGTTTCTCGAAAAGAAATTCAAAATCTATGTGCCGAATTACATCACGATCATTCTGTACATATTCATTTATGCGCATTTTGTCATCGGCGAAGTGTTCCGCGCCTACGATAACGTGATCGTCTTTGACAAGATTTTACACACGACGAGCGGTGTAATTATGTCGTTCATCGGCTTTTCGTTCGTGTTCATGCTCAACAAGGTCAACCACGACGAAGTCAAGCTCTCGCCCTTCTTTATCGTGCTGTTCACGTTCTGTTTTACCATGACGACGGAATATTTGTGGGAAATCTTCGAGTACAATGCGGACCGCATATTTAATTCTAACATGCAACGTTGGCAAGACGGTGTGGTTGAATATCTGGAAAACGGCAACGTTATAAGTGCGGTTGCGTACGGTAGCGGGCTGAAAGACACCATGGGTGATATGATGGTCAACGTCCTAGGATGCCTCTGTGTGTGCATTTACGCGTTTGTCGGCATGAAACTAAAACCCGATTGGTTCGACGGCAAGCTGGTAATGACCGCCTCTCAAATCGAAGAACAAGCAAAACTTTTAGCCAAAAAAGAATTGGAAAAGTCAGCTTTACTCGGCGGAGAATCGGCTAACGAAACCGCGGTTGATTACGTCCTAGACGAAACCGCCGAATCGACAAGCACCACCGAATCCAAAGTAAAACCTACGGAAAATGCGGATACACACAAGCAAATCGACAACCACGATTTGCAATAGAATAATCACATAGAAAAACGGTTGACAAAGCAATAAAAGCGATATATAATAATTGACGTAAACCCGATCCGAAAGGTTCGTCCTGACGGTGGCGGAGCGCGTTAAAACGATATAACGGAATACCGAGGTATTCCCTATATTTATTTCCCTCCCTCTGCCACAAATTCGGCGAGGGAGTTTTCTTATACTTTTACTTCGATTAACGTCACACAAAAGGAGTTACTTATGGAAGACACAAGAATAGCGGTAGTTGCGATCATTGTGGAAAACCCCGATCGCGTGGAAAAAGTAAATGCTCTATTACACGAATACGGACAATTTATCATTGGCAGAATGGGACTTCCGCACCGTGAAAAGAACGTCAACGTCATCAGTGTAGTGCTGGATGCACCGACTTCGGTTATAAACGGACTCACCGGAAAGCTCGGTATGCTCGACGGCGTAGGCGCAAAAGCCCTATACTCTAACAAGTAAACTAACCCAAAAGGAGAAAATATTATGAAAAAACTGCGTATCTTTTTATGCCTTATGCTCGCGCTGATCGTGGGAATAGTCGCCACTTCTTGCGGAACGGCAACCGACAACGACGGAAACGAACCGACCCCTAGCGAACCTACACCCTATACATACACTTCGCCTATCTCGGTGTACATGCCCGACGGAGCACCCGCACTGGGATTTGCGAAACTTCTAAACGACGAAAACAATCTCGGCAAAACCGACTTAACCTACACCGTGGTCGAGGCTTCCACCATCGGCACTTACGTCCAAAAGGAAACCGCTACCATGGCGGTAATGCCAATAAATGCCGCTAGCAAACTATGCGGAACGGGCGAAAAATACAAGATGGCGGCAGTGCTTACGCATGGCAACTTGTTCGTTATCGGCAATGGTGACGCAACAACGCTCAATGATCTAAAGGGCAAAATCGTAGCCGTGGTGAATAGAGAAAACGTCCCCGGTCTTACGTTCAAAGCTCTGCTCAAAAATGCTAATATCGAATACGTCGACGGAAGTGCCGGCGATGCGGCGGACGCAACCAAAGTAACGCTGATCGGTATTGACGGCACGGGCGTTGCGGCAGCGGTAAAAACTTATGACTATGTCGTGGCTCCCGAGCCTGCCGTAACCAACGTCACCAAAAAGACGGGTGCAAAAGTGAACATGAGTCTGCAGACGCTATGGGGCAAAGACGGTTTCCCGCAAGCCGTGCTTGTCGTGAAAAACGATCTACTGCGTGACGAAACTTTTATGACTGCGCTCTACTCCGCTCTGACCGAGTCGGCAGAATGGGTAAAGGCCAACGGCGCAAGTGCCGCAACGGCAGTCGCTAACCACTTTGAAGAAGGCAAAACCACGACGCTCAACGGCGCGGCATTGTCCGAAACCGCCGTCACCGGTTGCAATATCTACGTCCAAAAATCTAGCGATGCAAAGTCGCAAGTAGTCGAGTATATCGCAAAAATTCGTGAGATCACCCCCGCTTCCGCATCCGAAGTCTCCGATGATTTCTTCGCATAAAATATAGCATTGCAAAAAAAATATAACATTATTAAAAATCTGGTGTACCCGATAGCCGTTGTTGCAACGGTGCTACTCGTGTGGTACGTCGTGTCAATCGTCGCGGACAGTGAATTTATATTGCCCGCGCCTTTTGCTACACTCCGCCGACTAATCGCTCTACTCGGTGAAACGGCTTTTTGGTCGGCATTCGGCTACACACTGTTGCGCTCGATTCTCGCGTATGTAATATCCGTAATCGGCTCGCTCTGTCTTGCCCTTCTGTCGTACTTTTTTAAGCCGATCGGCCGTTTTCTTTCTCCGCTCGTGTCCATACTTCGCGCACTGCCGACAATGGCAGTGGTACTACTGATAGTCGTCTGGGCGGGTGCGAAAAAAGCCCCCGTGATCGTAGCCCTCATGGTGCTACTGCCCACGCTATACGCCACAACAATCGAAGCTCTGGACAACATCGATCGCGACATTTTGAACATGGCAAGAATAGACGGCGCAAACCGACTAACGTTGACAATCAAGTTTTTATTGCCGTTGTCCGCTCCGCTCGTTTCACGCTCGGTATCGGCAGGAATTGCACTCGGAATCAAACTGATCGTAGCCGCCGAAGTGCTGGCATCCACCGCAAATTCCGTCGGCATGATGATGCAACTGTCACGCATCTACTTTGAAGTGGCAGAGCTTATCGCTCTGACGGTCGTCACGGTTATCACCGCCCTAATACTTGAAAAACTCGTCTACGTTCTTCTGTCTCTATCATTCAAAAACTGGAAGTAAACGCACGTACGCCACGTCTGTTAATCGCTCATACTAGCAAAAACCGAACAATAGCAAAACAAGCATTATTACAAATACGCAAGCAAAAACTAGCGAAACCACATAACAAAACCCCACGAAAAACTAACTCCGTGGGGTTTTTTGTCTATGTTTGTTATCTTATAAAACTACAATCACAGTCTCATAACTTGTCTTTACTGCTCGAATGTAACGACGTAAGATGCCTCGATATCACCGATATTTTCGGTAGCTTCGGTTGTGCCTGTGAAGGTATTATCCTTGCAAACACCGATTTTTACGCACCAGTTTCCTACAACTTTGCCGATGACAAAACCGTTCGATTCTTTTCCTGGCCAAATATTCTCACCGAATACGGTCACGTTTGTCAAAGTATTGCCCGTTATTTTTCTCGCAGTGTCCGTGTATTCACAGCAGTTGTAGCCGACTGCACCGCCGATCTTGTACTGACCGCAAACAACGGTATTCTCAATCGTGCAGTTGGTCACGTCACCGTAGTCATAGCCTACGATTGCACCGGTATACTTAGCACCGGTTACCGAACTGTTCTTTACGGTTACGTTATCAACAGCCTTGTTGGTAAAGCCTGCGACAACACCCGCATTATTGCAACCGGTTGCGTTGACCGTAATATTGTCGAGTGTTACGTTAGAAATAGCCATATAGCCCTCAAAGAAACCGACACTTCCCGTCGAAGCGGTCAAAGTCGCATTCTTGATCGTATGTCCGTCGCCGTCAAATGTAAAGGCCATACCGGATCCGAATGTGAACGGAGAAATATCCATGTATTCTAGGTCAACGTCACAACCCATTTTTACAGTGATTCTGTCGGTATAATACCACATATTCAAGTTGCCGACAGATTCGGAATCATACTTTGTGACCGTGCCTTCGTTTAGTGCGGTTGTGCGCGCCGTATGCGCTTCGGCAATGTTAAACACCTGCGTAAAGTACACAAACGACTCTCTGTCATTCAACGTAACTATAAATTGCGAATGACCGGATTTGTCACCGGTATCGACGATCTCGACACCATCTGGCATCTTCAATCCGTCCGTACCGTATTCTGTCTTAATGTCCGCTATCATGTTGGCTTGATCCGTAGTCAAAGCGTTTGCTTGGACAGCCTCGACGGTATAAGCGATCGTGCAAGATTTGCCCTGATAAATACCGCTTGCGGATGACGGCAACTCGACCGAACAACTGAATGAAGAAACCTCGGTTTTGCCGTCGGTAGCGGCAAGATCCTGCCAAGCCGAAACGTTCTGTACGCTCGATCCGTCAATCTCGAATTTTAGTCCGTAAAACAGACAAGTGTCCGCAATCTTTTCAATTTTCGTTCTGTACTTTGTGGCAACATTACTCTTGTTCGTGATGACAATATCAAATGTCACCTTGTCGCCCGGCGTCACCTTGTCGAGCGTAATCGTGTTACCGTCAAGCAACGCGGTACCGCCGTTCGTAAACGTTCCGTTCGTAGCGGTCTCGACTACACTGTCCGTATTCACATCGCCGGTCAAGTTTTCTCCCGAATATGTCTTTAAGTTGCTTAGCGAAGCCACTATGTCAACCTTACCGCTCGTCACCGCGATGTTCGTCTTACTCTCGCTCGTAAATAAAGCAAAAGTCCCGCCCGCCATGACACTCACGCATAGCGCAATTGTGAGCAAGGCAGAGAATATAATACTCTTTTTTGCCCTCTTCACCATCTGTCCTCTCCTTTATATACTTATAAGTTACTACAATACATGCCCGAAAGCACCAAACCCCCCGCTTGCATGTATACGTTTATAGTATATCTATTGTACCCCCCCCCCGAAAAATTTTGTCAAGTACTTTTCCACAGTTTCATGCGATTTGTTCAATTATTTTCAATGATTCTGCAAAAAATGCTTATTTTGTCCCCGACAAGACAGGTAAACGGAGCAACCCGTATTCGTTACCGGCGGTACGTTCAATGGTTACAGCCCCGCAAACGGCGACGATTCGGCGTATGTTGCTTCGTTCGTAGCGGACGGCTACTCCGTAACCGACAACGGCGATGACAGTTGCACCGTGACAAAAAACGCATAACGATCTTCTAGGCGCATAGCTTAGCTAAATCAAAACACTAACACAAAATACCCCCTCACCGTCCGACATTGGCGAGGGGATATTTTATTGCCAAAATGATATAAAATAAGCCTTACAAGCATTCTTACCTGCAAGGCTTATCTCCCATTTACGACTAATTTTTTTCACAAAATTTTGCGAAGCGCAAGTATTTTTTTGTAAAAAATTTTAATTGTAATTTTTCCGTAAATCGCAACTTTTATTCACGCTTTTTGTGATTAAAATGCGGTTTATTTTAGTTTTAGAATTTTAGCTTCAACGCAACGACTACCGCAC
>CAVEYH010000032.1:0-3584 GCA_963620055.1 bacterium
TCTCTGTTCTCGCTCTTTTTTCGACCGTTTTAATTACTGCAATATTATATGCAATACTTTCTGTTTTGTAAACTGTTTTTATATAACTTTTTTAATTTTTTTGCGGATAATTTTATATAGGATTTTTCACGAGAAACAAGTATCTATTATGCAAGCGATATAATTTCTAGCCCGCATTTTTCGGCATAATTTACGGTATAAGCCGTGCCTCCGTCACCTGAATAATCGAGCGTTATTATCACGGACGATTTATCAACCATGTAACGATTACGTTTTAGCATGCAAGTGCGTGTGTAGGACGGCTGAACGACAGTCACATAATCGGCAGATGCCAAAATTTTTTTGTAGCGTTTTTTTACCGCATTGTCCCATGTGTTTGGCTGTTCGGGACATGGCACGGCGCACTCTAAAAATACGTTTTTATGATGATTTTTTGCTCTCAATACCGCTTCGGCAAAGTAAATATCTCCGCCTTGCGCCATTCCGCTGACAAACAGTAAATAACCGCGTTTCACCAGATTTTCGATAGTCGCGTCTAGTTTTTTAACCACGTCCAAAAACCTCGGATCGGTTTCATCGTTTACCCAAGGCAGTTTGTACGGACGATTGCCGGTAAAGCAACATACCGTTTCTTTCTCAAATTGTGGTATAATTTTGAGATCTTCGTAATTCAATTTGTCGTTAGTCTTTGTTTCTATTTTGCTATATGCGAGTGATAAATTTTGTTGGAAAGTTCTACAAATTTTTGCACGGAGAGTTCTTCCGCTCTGACACGCGGATCAAATCCTGCCGACGTAAGCATTTTTTCGGCTTCTTGTTTCGTTATTCCGTAGCCTGCGGCAAGATTGTTCGATAACGTCTTTCTCTTCATGGCAAAAGCAACACGTATAAGCGAATATAATGTCTTGTCATCATCCGCTCCGGTATTGCCGTGGACGTCAATTCTCACCACGGCACTATCGACATTCGGCGGCGGTGTAAACATTTCTCTACCGACGACACGCGTAATTGTGGCTTTTGCTCGCGCTCCGACGGAAACGGACAGAGCCCCATAGTCACCCTTCTTTTCGGTTGCGCAAATGCGCTCTGCCACTTCTTTTTGTACCATTACGGTGAGAGAAACGGGCGGTTTCTTTCGGTCTAGCAACATAAACAACAACGGTGTGGTAATGTAGTATGGTAAATTCGCAACCACTTTATATTCGCCGTCTACCAGTGCATCAAATTCCGATTCCGTCCACTTCGTCACGTCATCATAAATAACTTCAACATTATCATAACCACTTAGAGTAGAATTTAGTATCGGCTCAAGCGAACGATCTATCTCAAAAGCTATTACGTGTTTTGCTTTGTCGGCAATCGCGCGTGTGAGCGTACCGGCACCGGCCCCTATCTCGACAACGGTGTCGGTTTCAGTGACACCGGCATCCGAAACAATGCTAGACAACAGAGTCTCGTCGGTTATAAAATTTTGCCCGTACTTTTTTGAAAACACAAAGCCTTCGCTTTTTAGCGTCTTTAGAACGTCCATAGCGTACTACCTCTTAAAACGATCTTAGCAGTAAATTCTATTCTCAATTCTACCAAAAAACGGCTCGGAAAATACCGAACCGTAACTTGGTTGTGAAACAAAATTTCGATTTGCGTACACCGATTATCTCTTGGAGAACTGGGGAGCGCGACGTGCCTTTTTGAGACCGTATTTCTTTCTCTCTTTCATTCTCGGATCGCGGGTTAAGAAACCTGCTTTTTTGAGATCGGTTCTAAGATTAGCGTCTGCAATCACGAGCGCACGAGCAATGCCGTGGCGGATAGCACCTGCCTGACCGGAAAGTCCGCCACCTTTTACGTTTACGAACACGTCGTACTTGTCGGCGGTATTCGTGAGCGCAAGAGGCTGATTTACGATAAGCTTTAAGGTGTCAAGTCCGAAGTAATCGTCAAGACTGCGTTTGTTTACATTTACAGAGCCTGTGCCGGGAACAAGGCGAACGCGAGCGATTGCCTTTTTACGACGTCCGGTGCCCCAATACTGCAATTTCTTCTTTGATGTGGATTTCGTTGCCATAATTAGTTGTACCTCTTAACAAGATTAAGAACTTCGGGCTGTTGTGCCTCGTGATTGTGCTCTGCACCCTTGTAGATGCGAACTTTTTTAAGCATCTTTCTGCCAAGGCTGTTCTTGGGAAGCATGCCCTTGATAGCAAGGTAAAGTGCCTCGTCACTGCTCTCTTCCATGAGCTTCTTGTACTGAACCTGCTTTAGGCCGCCCATGTAGAAAGTGTGATGCGATTTGTACTTCTTCTCCAGCTTTTTGCCGGTGACGACGATTTTGTCTGTATTGATAACGATAACGAAATCTCCGCAGTCGACGTTGGGAGTGTATGTCGGCTTATTTTTGCCACGTAACACTGCTGCGACCTGACTTGCCAATCTACCCATGGGCATATCGGTTGCGTCAACAACGTACCACTTTCTGGAGATATTCTGTTCATTTGCCATAAAAGTTTTCACGGTAATACCTCTTTGATTTTATCTTGAATTATGCGTCGTCTTTCCTTCGTTTCACGCCGATGAAAAGCAACGTCTTCATCTAAAAGCATGCCGTTTGTCTAGCTCGGGGGGCTAATCCCGACGCAAGCCGAACGACGTCCTTTTCTAGACGCTAGAATATTTTACTATAAACCACAGTTTATGTCAAGCAATAATCGACAGTTTTATGCGATTTTTTGCGGTTTTTTGTAAAATTTTGACGGACTTTTATAACTACTTTATAGATTTTACTGCTGTAAAGACACGCGCATTTCAAAGCTGTCCGGCGGATAAAAGTAAACGCGCCTAAGCGATAATGGCTTAAACGCGTTTTAGGTTTATTAGATTTAATTCGGTTACTCGCTATCGGTACTGCTACTCGTACTGTCGGATTCGATCGTGACGGTGAAGTCAACCGTGTGTTTCTTATAAGTAACGGTTACCGTGACAGAACCTGCCGCAGAGCTATCGAAGCCGTTGACCATCTTGTTTGTAACTTCGATGGTTTCAGGATCAATTGTTTCGCCTTCGCTGTTCGCATAGAAGTTTGCTTTGACAACAAGTCCGGTAAGATCAAGTTTTTCGCCGATCTTGTATGTCGTCTTAGTGGGCTGTTCTACGATGGTGAGTGACTCGACTTCGGTGAAGTCCTCGTCCTCGGTAAGCTCGCCTACAAAGAATGCTTCGTTGCTACCCTCGCGTCCGTCGATCTCCTTGAAAAATGCATAACCGCTAGCATCGTCGGAAACCTTGCCAAAGTAGATAAGATAACCGCCCGCTACGCTCGCACCGTAAGTACCGGTACTGACGTCTTCGGCTACGGTGACGGCCGTAATGTCCGCACCCGCACTGAGATCGATTTGCTTTAACGCGGAATCAACGGTATAGAACAAGTAGTTCTCATATACGGTGTCTATGGTGATTGCCGTTCCGCTGTCAATTTCGCCCTTGGCAGCTCCGCCAACATAAAGTGTTGCGGTAATCGTCGATGACGATGAACTCGATGACGACGAACTCGATGCTTTGGTCATTGTAACAACGCTGACCACGTC
>CAVEYH010000032.1:3594-9374 GCA_963620055.1 bacterium
GTACAAACGGATAGACGTCAAGGTTATCGAGATCGGAGCTTGTAAGAACAATCTTTTCAACGTTCTGTTTGGTTACATTCTTTTCGTCGCTCGCGTACTTCTCGTCGTTTGCTTTTAATGCGTCGTGAAGGTTAGTTGCGAAAAGTTTGTTGGTGTAATTGTCGGGCTTGCGATAGTAAAGATATCCGTCACGTACAGTTTCGAGTGTGTAGGAACTATATCCGTCCGCCTCAAAAATGTAAGATTCGGTTTCACCGTCCGGACGAACGTATTCGAGCACTTCTCCATTGGGGAGTTTGTCTTCGTCGGTAGCCGAACGCTTGTAGTAGATAAAATCGTAAACAGTGTTTTCGCTGATGCCGTTATAGTAGACGGGTTTTACCGGCATGACAGCATCGGTTACATCTTCGGCAAGTTTAACCGTGTCCTCCACTTTGCCGCTTTTCTTGGCCGTCTTGACAGAAATAAGGTCTGTACCGTCAAGCACGACAAGGTACACATAATCACCGACAGAATAGAATGCGTACGGTGACGATGTGCTGTCGGAAGTCGTGGTGTAGATCTTCTTCGTGCTCTTTCCGTCGAGTGTCATGCGGAAAAAGTCGGTCTGAGAATACTGGACGTCACCTGTTTTACTTTTTAGATTGTTGGGGGAAGCATAGTATAGGCAATTGTCGTAAATAAAGATACCACCCTCACTATAAGAGGAAGTGCCGACGGTCTTCGGTGCGATGCGCTCTACATCAACAACGTTCACCTCGTCACGTCTGTAGTTGGTTTCTTTGTGCGATTTTACGCCGAGTTCGGTCACGGAATCGCGTTTTACCACGAATGTACCGTCTTGATTTTCGCCTAAAAGTTCTGCACGGTACACGGCACCTTTTACCACTTCGCCAAAGATATTGGCAGTGCCGTCGGAATCTTCGTATCCGCGAGTACCGTTAAGGAAGTACACATAATTGCCGTACTGAACAGCACTTCCACCGTTGCCTACGACGGTATATTCAGTGCTTTGAGTGCCGTCTATCGATATTTTCTTGTAGTGGTCGCCCGAGCAACCGAACAATGCTATAACACTGACAGCGAGCGTAGCTATAATTGCAAAAAGTTTTTTAGTCATTTACATAACTCCATTTTACCGGTTACGATACATTAAAATTTATTAGTTACGATACATTATAAAATAAAACACAAGTTAAGTCAACCGTTTAATCGGTAAAACGGAAATTTACCAGCGTTTTGTACAATGTTTCGCCAAAGCAACACAATCACCGCGTAGACAACGATAAAGACCGCATCGGTATTATACCCGACACGGTCTTTTGTTATTTTTGTTCTATGGAACGATTATCAAACGACTAGTCGCCGGTTGTAGCTCCGCCCTCATCGCCCGTAGTTGTTGATCCAGATGACGATGTTGCAGTAGAAATTATCGAATCAATTTCAGCTTTTGCATCGGTTAATGCGGTTTCTACTCCTGCCGTATCGATTGCATTGTTTATAGCCATTGTTCCGTCTGTTTGTGCTTCCGTAATTTTCGATTTTACATCGTCGGAAAGCTCATGCTTTGCGGTTTCGGCATTCACATAATTGATAAGTGTATTTACCGCAGTTGTTTTTGCTGTTAAAAGAGCTTCTTCGGCAGTTGTTTTAACGGCATTGATCTTGGTTTCGTAATCGCTATAAATAGATTCTACTTCGGCAACGGTTTTGCCCTGATCGATAGCCACATAGCCCTCGTTATATAAACTCTTTATGACGGTTACATTCTCGGGAGTATATTCGGCTTCACGTGCATAAGTATCGCCCGTCTTTTCACCGAGTTTATCTGTCAACAGTGTGGCAAGTGCGGTCTTTTTTTCTGTCTTGGCGGTGGCAAGTTCCTCTTCCTGAGCCTTGTTAAGTACGGCATCGATATTAGCTTTTGCATCACTTAGAGCGGTATTTACACCATCGGTGTTCTCGACTGCGTTGATTGCGGTTTTGCCGTTTACTACGCAAGCGTCAAGATTGGCTAGACCGACTTCCGAATATTCGGCAGAATCGGTTTTTGCCACTTTATACGATTCAAGCTCGGCGATCGCATCGACTTTAATCTTGTCGAGCGTTACTTCTTCGATGCCGGCAACGGACAATAATTCTTTGGTTTTAGTCGCATTGTCTGCTGTACCGAAAGTCACTGCATCGTATGCCTTGTAGGTATATTCACAAGCGAATTTGCCGATTACTCCGCTACCTGCGGTCTCCGCATAGCTCGTTGCCCACCCGAACGGCAAAATAACAGAC
The DNA here is from genome assembly GCA_963620055.1 of bacterium. Classification (GTDB taxonomy): domain Bacteria; phylum Bacillota; class Clostridia; order Christensenellales; family Pumilibacteraceae; genus UBA10677. The sequence continues at coordinate 5,881 of CAVEYH010000032.1, forward strand.
GAGATTATAAGAAGAACCATGACAACGGCAGCTCCGCGCACTGCGCCTAAAACGAATCCGATGAAACGGCTAAGCGCATGAACTTCGCCATGAATGAAGATCTTTTTGAGTATCCATGCAATGAGAGATGCGACGAGTCGCACGACAACATATAGCACTACGCACATTACGACGGACACGGTATTTATCGAAAGATTTAGCGCAATAAACTGTGCATAAGTAATGTTGTAAGCATCGGGACCGCCGATTGCAGTGAAACGCGCGATCATGGGGTTGATTAGTAGGCCAAGAGCTCCGGTTAGCTGTGTGTCTTTGGTCGCGTTTAATACTTCCTCACTAAGCGTGTTATAATATAATTGGTATAACGAAACCTTACCGCTACCGGTAACAAGGTCATTAACAAATCCGATACTGAGCACCTTTGTGAAAAGATACTGTGATATAAACCAAGTTCCGACAATCGCAAGGCAGAAACAAACCAACTTGATGGCGGTTTTGCCTGTGCCTTTCCATAAACCTATAAGAGCAAACAGCGCGATTATAGCAATAATGGCAATGTCAACGTAATTCATAATCTAACTCTCCTCATAAATTTTTCCTGCCGGTTTGTTCTGTATACCGGCTTCCGTTTGTCGCGAAGGCGGGACTAAACTGTCCTACTTCCCTTTATCCGTAAACAATGATAAAGCTTTTTATTAAATAAGCGATTAGACTAACATTAAAATTAGATTAAAATTTTTAATTTTGGCGGTATTGAAAGCTAAAATAAAAAATTCACTCGCGCATGCACGAGCGAATTTCTATTCTATATAAAATTATATGCAATATGTTTAACGATTTTAACAAGCGAAACTATTTGTCCCAATCGGCAATTGAATCGAGTACCACGTCGAGATGCATACCGGATTTACGATAATCTTCAAGCGTGGTTTCACCGCTGAGGACTAGCACGGATACAAAGCCATTGTTGAGCGCGAATTGCATGTCGGTGCAAAGTCTGTCGCCAACCATTGCAATCTCGTGCGGTTTTAGTTCAAGTAATCTTTCTACCGACTCGCCGATCGGACGATTGGGCTTTCCGCAAATCAACAACGGGCTGACTCCCGTAGATTTTTCGATGAGTGCGATAAACGAACCTACGTCGGGTTTCATTCCGCCCTCTTTCGGACAGTTTATGTCGGCATGAGTAGTTATGTACGGTACTCCGGATCGAATGAGGTCGCATAATTTTTCAAGTCTTGGGTAGTCAAAAGTCGTATCGTACCCGACAACGATTAGGTCGGGATTGTCTTCTTCGAGTGCTATTCCGCCACTTAAAAATTCGTTTCTGAGGTTTTCGTTGCCGAAAAGAAAAATTTTGTTGTCGGCATAATGCGCACGGAGATATTCTATTGTGGCATTCCCTGACGTAAAAATGTCGTCTTCCGTCACAGAAAAGCCCATTTTTCGGAGCTTTTTTACATAGTCGGTACGCGCCGAAGAGCTGTTGTTGGTGAGAAACATTGCTCTTGAGACCGCGTTCATGCGATTTACGGCATCGATCGCACCTTTGATTAGCTTGTTACCTAAGTATACCGTGCCGTCCATATCGAGCAAAAAACATTTGACTTGTTTGAGTTTTTCGTTCATTTTGTCCTTTGTGTTTGTCGGGTAAACCCCACATATACGCAAAACACACGGAGTCCGTGTGTTTCTACGTTATTTTACTTTTGTTTACTCATTACGAATTTGAAGAACTGTCGCTCGTCGAAGTCTTGAGATCTTTATAAGCATCTTCATTCTTCTCGATGACCTTTGCGACGTTCTTGTAATAGCCGATCTTTTGAGTCTGCCATACCGTAAATTCGTTGTCGGTCTTGGACGAACGATTGCTCTCCGCGATCTTCTCATACACAGTGGTATGTTCGCCGTAAGAGATGTAATCGTTAAGTCCTACCGTCATGCCCTCGGAAGGAATGATGCGAGATAGGTATAGAATGTGCACGCCGTAATCGGTAACGATAGGTTCGGAAATTGCACCTTCAACGCCTGCACGATAAAGCGCGTCGGCTGCGCGAGCGAATTCTTCCATATAGGTCGAATCGTATTCTTCGTCTTCGTCAAGTGCACCCTTGACCGCATATCCGAGTTCTTTATCAAATATGCCGGTATCGGTGTTGTACTTGTAAATTAAGTCGTCGAACGTGCGATCCAATGTCTTGAGATCTGTGCCGGCCTTTGCCATTTCATTCTGAATATCTACATAAATCGTGTCGATGCTAAGCGGAGTGCCATAGTTCTCACCGTCACGATGCTCGTAACCGGACACTTCTTTGCCGAGTACCTTTTTATATTCTGCGATTGCTTCGTCACCGTATGTACTGCCTTCGCTGTTCTTATATGCGGTAAGCTTTGCCTTCTGTGCATCCGAGAACGGAACGAGAATGTGCTTTACAAAATAGTAGTCGCCGTTCGGGTAGTAAACCATGGGATCTACGGAACCGCCTTTTACGTCGGTATAGTAACTGTCGATATCGGAATATTTTTCTTTCTGCTCTGCGAGTGTGTCGTTATATGCCGAAAGCACTTCTTCGTCGGAAACATCGACGCTATCGGTGATATGGTTCTGCAAAAGGGTGAGCTTGACGTTGTCGCGATAATTGTCGCCGACAAGGAAGTTTAGAATCTTTGTGTCGCCGAGTTCGGGATAAACATACGATAACCCTTTCTCGTCGCCGATCTTGTTGAGTTCGTCAAGTTCTGTCAAGTAAACTTTTTTATCCTCGTCCGATACTCTGTAATCTTCCTCGACAGTTTCTTTTAAGAGAGTGAGGAAACGACGCATTGCCTCGAGTTCGAGCGATTTTACTTCGTCCGAGCCGTATAACCCCGGATAACGAACGATATCGGGAGTCCACTTCTCAACCGATTGAAGGTCGAGATTTTCAAGTATCGAGCGGAGCTTATAATCGGATTTTTCTTCGGTTGCCACTTGTAGTGCGTCGAGATCCGCACCGGTTAGGTCGCCTTTGGTCCTCTCTACAACTTCGGCTACAAGCTCTTCGTGAGTGTATGAATCGTAGTTGCCGATTTCTTCCTCTTCCTTGGTGGGATAGGTCGTATCGGTGCTGTCGTCATCACTGCTAGAGGACGAATCGGAAGTTGTTTCCTCACCGTGCTCGGACAAAATCTCGTTTCTGATCGAAGCAAGCTGACTGTCAACCGTGGTATAAATTCCCTGCAAAACCTGATTCTCTTCGTTCTGTCCCCAAGTAATATTGCCAAAATGAATCTGTGCATCCGCTTCGTTTAGTACAAGTTCGCGACTAATGAGCTGTTCAACAAGATAATCCACTGCTTCTTCGAGTGACAATCCGTATGTCGAAGTAAGCGTAGAACCATTGCTGTTGAACATGCTGACAAGTTCGTACTTGTAGATTTTCTTTTCTTTCGTTACGAACGGGTTGTTTTTGTTTTCTTCGCTGGAATCGTCTGTAATGGTGACCGAACTAATC
>CAVEYH010000033.1:0-9120 GCA_963620055.1 bacterium
GTCAAACGTGAGATCGCCGGTGGCGGTCATGTCGATTTCAGTCGAATCGAGTGTCGCGGTCACGGTCTGTGCGACGGTAAACGTCTTGGAGGCGGTCACGGTGCCGTCGATAAGCGAAGTCGCGGTGACCGTAACGGACTTGCCGGATGCATCTAGCGGAATGTTTAGCGTTTTGCCGTTGAGCGTAAAGCCTGCTTCGGTTGCGGTGCTGTCGAGTGAGAGCACAACGTAAGCATCGTCACATTCGATCTTGATGTTCTCGCCTGCGGCGATACCCGTGCGGGTATTAGCGATGTTAGCGGAAGCCGACATGCTCTTCGGTACGGGGATTCCGTCGACAATCGTCCAGAAGCCGTTGTTCCAGCCGGAGAAGTCGATATTTGCAGCTTTGAATGCGGCGTAATCTGCGTATGTGCCGTAAACGTCGGTGAGTTCAGCAGGTACTGTCACAGTGGGTGTGGGTGAATAGAAACGAGTTACACCGACAGCATATACTCCGTTGTATGTACCATAGCCGAGGTTTGCGCCCCATACCGGATAACCGGTTCCGGTTCCGCTTGCGAGCGGAGTAATGTACTCTACGAATACTTTATTTACTCTAGCCACGCCAAAGGAATCGTTTGCAATTGCCGCTCTACCATATAGCCACTGCATGGAAACAGTATCGTTAGGCGTCATGTTGATCTGAACATAAACGTTCTCGATCGTGCCAGCGTTGTACGAAACTATGAATGCACCGTCTGCGTTGTTAGTTGCATTTACGAACGATACGTTCTTGATAACACCGGGTTGACCAAGTGCTCCGATAAAGCCTGAGCCGTATGCGCCGGTTGTCGTGAGATTGTAGATCGTATGGCCTTGGCCGTCGAACGTGCCACAGAAACCGTATGCCGTGCCTACTGCTCCGCGAGTGTCGGGAGTATTGCCATCATAATAACCGCAATTGCGATCTGCATAAGTGCCTGTACAAGTAATGTCGTTAGCGAGTACGTAAGTACCTAACCACGAGTTCCCGTTCTTGATACCTTCGGACTGCGCTATCGTGAGGAAGTCGTTGAGTTCGGATTCGGTCCTAATAGCCATAGTGACTATGGAAACGGGAATATTGACCGTGACGGTTGTGCCATCCGCTGCCGTAACAACTAACGCGAGTGTATTATCGCCGGATGCTGTTGCGCCGAGTGCAGTATTAAGACCCGTAACGGTAAGCGTGTTACCGTCTTCAGAAATTGTCGTGGTCGATGCAACGTCGGTTGCGCCAATCTTTACGCTCTGAATCGTACTCTTTCCTAGGTTTGCCGAAGAGATGTCGATCGAGTTGTTATCGCTACGATATGTCTCTAAGCAGCTGGTGTCGGTAAGTGTAACTGTTTTTGTGCCGTCTACCGTCTTTGTAACGGAATCGCCAAGGTACGATGTTACTCTTACTACGAACGAGCCGGTAAACGTACTCTCAACGGTGATTGAAGTCATGTCGTTTACGGTTACGCCGGATACTTCTCCGCCGGTCGTCGACTCGACGGTGACAGATTTAGCATAAGCACCTGCTTCCTTAATTTCGATTGTTGTTGCTTCGCCGATGGCTACGGTGTCGGGAGCAAAGTCTGCGCTAACCGATGCAACTGCCGTTTTTGCGGAAGTAGCTACGGGTGCGGGGATTTTGTCGTCGCCTTGGAATGACCAAGCAGAATTGTTATATGCGGTAAGATCCGCGGTCGCCGACCAAGCCGAGCAAGCATCGAAACTAGTGAAAGTATGTACAGAGTCTGTGTCGGCTTCGCCCGCAAGTGCGGTGATGCCGGATGCACCGAGGTTGATTGCGATACAGTTCTTAACCGTAACATTAGCCGCAGTGTACTGACCGCCGATGATCATGCCTTTATAGTCGCCGGCACCGGTTGCCCAGCTGTCAAGGACAACGAGACAGTTACGAATGGTACCGGACAAGCCTTTACCTAAGATCATACTGCTCGGTGACCAACTTGCACCGCCCGATTGAATCTTGCCGTAGACTGCGACATTCTCGATAACCGAACTTGCACTAATCGTGGTAGAAACGAATCCGCCACTACCGTTTAGCACGGCGCCGGTAAAGACAATGTTCTTGATAACCGATTTGCCGGTAACCCATGCGAATAATCCGTTGTTTGTACCCTGTGCGACGTTAGCGAGGACGTGACCTCTGCCATCGTAAGTTCCGGTAAATTTGTTCTCTTCTCTGTTATTAGCCCATTCACCAAAGCCTACACGTGCACCACCGACATCGATATCTGCAGTTTGGACGAAGTAACCGCCCTTATTGAGTTCGTCAATTGTCACGGCATAATTTTTAAGGTTCTTTGCTTCTTCTGCCGTGGAGATGTATTTTGTGACTAGGATCGTGGGGATCGAGACAGTGGTTATCTTTTCAAGTGACTGTCCATTCATCTTATTGAACGTTACTTTGATCGTGTATTCACCGTAGAGCGAGCCGAGGCTAGCACGGTCGAGTTTGAGCGTATTGCCCTCGTAATTTGCAGATGCAAACGTCACATCGCCGATCGTTGCGCCGTCAAGGTCGCCTTCAATTCCAAGAGACGACAGGTCAAACGTGAGATCGCCGGTGGCGGTCATGTCGATTTCAGTCGAATCGAGTGTCTTGATGTCGGTCGCTATAACTGAGAATGTCTTGGAATCGGACGTGCCGTCAAGAGCCGAAGTTGCAGTGACGGTGAACGTCTTGCCGCCGGCATTCGCAGGAATAGTAACAGTTGTGCCACTAACCGTAGCGCCGGCTTCACCGGTAACAGTGAGCGTAACGTAAGGAACGGTTGAGATTGTGAGCGTACTACCTGCAGACACACGGAGCTTAGTGTTGTTTATTACAGGAGTTCTAGCAAGTTTTGTCGGTACGGGGATTCCGTCGACAACCGTCCAGAAGCCGTTGTTCCAGCCGGAGAAGTCGATGTTTGCACCCTTGAATGCGGTGTAATCTGCGTAAGCACCGTATACGTCGCCTGTGCCTGCGTCCTCTCCTAATCTATAGTAAATCTTCGAAACACCTACGGCATACACACCGTTTACAATGCCGTAGCCTTTATTCATGTTCCATATCGGATAACCGGTCGTAGCATTCGATGCCAGCGGGTTAGAGTACTCTATAAATACTTTATTGACACGGCCACAAGCAAAGCTATCATTGATGATAGATGCTCTCGCGCTGTCCCATGTTGCACCGTTGTCATCGGACTGAGCCATTTGGATATAGACGTTTTCGATCGTGCCTGCAAGGTTTGTTGCAATAAAACCGCAACCGTTGTTCTTTGCGTTTACGAACGATACGTTCTTGACAATACCGGATTCGCAGAGACCGCCTACAAAACTGTTCGATTTAAGGTTAAAGTTATAGATCGTGTAACCTTGGCCGTCAAACGTTCCGCAGAAGCCATTTTCACCCTCAGCCTTTCGAGTACTTCCGATATACGCAAAGCCCGGATATTCGCCCGTGCAAGTAATGTCGTTAGCAAGCTTGTAGACGCCCTTCCACGAATTTTCACTTGCAATGCTCTGGGCTACGGTCACGAAACGATTGAGGTCTTTTTCTGTACTGATCAACATAGTCGAAACGTCAATCTTGACCGTGGCTACAGTCACTTTTTCGACTATTCCGCTACCGTTTTCCTTGTGGAACTCGACGGTGATAGTCTTTTCACCGATAAAATCTTTGATAGTTGCCGTGTCGAGCGTGAGAACGCCGTCTGCGTAAGATAGCGACGATGCGTCAAATGATTTGCTGTCAACGGATGCCGCATATACAGTGCCTTCGATTTCGTCTTTCTGCGAGCCGAAGTCGACTGTAAATGTCGTGTCGTCAATGCCGTCGTTGTCACTGTCTTTAAACACAGCGACTTCTTTTGTGCCGGCGATCGAAACAGTTTCACTCTCTACGGTATGAGCCGTGAGTTCTTTTGCCTTTGTCTCATCAAAGATATTATAGACCGTTAGTTTAATTTCGTTGCCACCGGCCAAAGAGGCGGGGATATTAATCTTGTTGTTTCCGATGGTGGTTACGCCGAGAGTCTTAGTCTCATCGGAGAGTTCGATAGTCTCATAGCCACTCATGTCGGCGATTTCTACCATTGTGCCACTACCGACATATTCGGAAATGGTTGCGGTAGGTGCGGTTACCTCGGGAAGCGCAAGATTCTTCGGGTAAGGAATACCGTTGATTACACGCCAGTAATCGCCACTCCATGACGAGAAGTCAATGCCGGCTGCCTTTAATTCACCAAAGCTTGCGTAACCGCCATATTCGTTGTCGCCATCTTTGTCGCCTATTTTACTGATTACATTAGACTGAGCGATGCCGATACCGTACATGCCGTTTAACATATTATCGCCAAGTACATAAGAACCAAGTCCTGTAAAGCCGGTTGCTGCGGACGTATTGCACTTGAACACTGCAATACAGTTGTTGACCTTACCGGAGTCATTTTTTCCGTTGCCGAAGAATACGCCGGTTTTGTCGTTACCGTTACCTGCCTGATATTCTGCGATCTCCGCATAAATGTTTTCAATCGTACCGTTACCGCCGGTGGAAATAAGCGAAGTCGCCTGACCGAGCTTGGCGTTGGTAAACGTAATATTTCTAACTACGCCGTCTTGTGCAATCTGGCCGACAAAGCTACCGAGCCATTCGGTTGTCATGTCAAGGTTGGAGATCGTGTGGCCTTTGCCGTCGAACACTCCGCGGAAGCCTGCGGTAGTACCGTCGAGCCATGTAAAGCCTCTGTACTTCTTTCTGTTGCCCCAAGCTGCGCCTGCCGCGTCGGTAGGATCGTCAACGACGTCACCGTAGTTAATATCGAGATAGCTGTAACCACTTACGTACTTTATGCCACTCATATCGATATCGTTACCGAGTGCGAAGTAACCACTCCAATATGTGTTTGAGCTATCGAGCGAGTACGATGTTTCAACCCACCCTACAATGTCGTCTGCGGTTTTTAGTATCTTATCACAGATAGTGATTTGTACCGCATATGCCGCTTTGTCGGTATCGATCATGACAGCCTTGTCCCCGGACGAAAGCTTGTTCGCGTCGAGAGTAAACTCGTTACCGTCGCGGGAAGCAAGTACGTCTTTACCGTCAATTGTTACGCCTGCGATCGTACCGGATATCGTAGTAGCGAGAGTAAATTTGCAGTCGCTTGTTCTCTCGAACATTATGTTCTCGTCAACATTGATTTCGGGACGATAGACACTAACAATAATCTTGAAATCATTGTTGTTGTATTTGCCGACAAGCACGGTTTCGCCTTCCGCAACCGCGGTCAAAGTACCGTTCGCGAACGTTGCTTTGGTTGCATCGGAATTGGTCCACTCGATAGCCGCATCGGGAATGAGCGTGCCTTTATCGTAAACTTTTACTTCGAGCGTACGCGATGTAGAATCATCGGCAGTATCAAGTAGCGAAACGTCGGTCATGTATGTGCCGTCCTGTTTCGTTAGTCCCGTGATGTCAAAGCTGATATCCGTGTTGCAGATCTTGACCGTGATTTTCTTGACAAGATCCGTTCCGCGATACGAAGCCGTAACGTAAAACTCGGTTTCGCCGTAACCGATGCCGGTTAGGGTTGCTCCGGCCGAAGTCTTGGTTACGGAAACAACGTCGGTAGGACAATCCTCGCCGACCGTCCAAGTGTAATCGATAGGATCGGTTACCGCTTTGCCTTTCCAAAGCGTAGTAACATTTAGATCGTAAGATACGTCTTTGCCGAGCACTAGATCGGTGCGATCGACACGCAGTACCGGTGCGGTGTACGAATTCGTGATCGTGACTTCGCAGGTTGCGCTCGCATCTCCGACACTTGCCGTGATCGTGACTTTGCCTTCCGCAAGCGCGGTGACTTTACCATTGTCAACGGTGGCAATTGCCTCGTTGGACGTCGACCACTGAACCTCGGCATCGGTATTTTCTTTTGTTGCCGTAAGTACTAGTGTGTCATACACGTCTAGCTCGGCTTTCGTTCTGTCGAGAGTTATTGAGATCTCACCCGATGGTGTCGGATCGTCCGGCGTCGGCTTGTTATCGTCTTCTTTAGCACAGCCGACAAGCGTGAACGCCATGACAAAAGCAAGTAATATCGCAATAGCTACGTTCTTCTTCAATTTCATTGCTTTCTCTCCTTATCTTGAATTCTTATCGATTGGCGTCTTCGGCGTCCGAACAAGCTGTATCTCTACTCTCGTACGGACGCGCCGACGTCAATATAAAATTACAAGTTTTGATGTTCTTATAGTCCCCATGAACTGAATATCTCGTCCATGGACGTGGTCTCTTGATAGTAAGTGATGTTTAAGTCACCACAATCTTTCTTGAATTCACTGCGTAACGTGTAACGATCTGCTTCGGAATACATACCACCGTACATGCTGAGAAGCGCATAGCGCGGAAACATGCTCTCGAGTTTGATGTGCTTTTGAAGTACAAGATATCGATCGTAATTCGTTGTCTTTAACGGCTCAATCTTTTCATACGCTTCTTCAATAAGCTTCATATAGTTGTTTAGCATACCAAACGACCAAAGCGATGTATCGTTCATGTTGTTGTAGATGTTGCCGTTTACTTTTGACGGGCTAGTCACTTCGAGGTAACGGAGGTGCGCCTGTAACTCGTCAAAATACTTTCTCATCGGCTCTACAGCTTCTGCAAAGTAATTCGCAAAGAAGTCGTCTACAATATCTGCATAGTTGTCATTTACGTTAAACTCGGCACGCGCATTGAAGTATTCTTTTAGTTTGGAGAAGTGAGTAACGTTGCCCTGATTGTACTGGCCTTCGTTCATCATGTACACGGCATTGTTTGCCTTGCAGAAACGATAAGTTTCAATCATGGTGTCGTAAGTGTTTAGCGGGTACATATACTGGCGGTAGTTTGTCTCGTACAACCACATATAAAGTTTTGTAGATAGTGCGCCCCATCCTTCGATAACTTGTTTTGCGGACGCATTGTTCTCATGATAGAACGACTGATTGTAGTATGCGTTGATAGGTGCGATATAGACACCGACTTCTGGATCGCAAATTACGGTATCGTCGATTGGTTCCCATTCACCCGTAACTTCATTCTGTTTTACAGGCGGTCTCTCCATCTTGTTATAAGCAAAGAACAAAATCGTGATCTGACGCTTGTTTGCCTCTACTCCGCCGGCATCTTCAAGAAGTTGAGCCTGAATCTTACGGTTGATTGCGTTCATGAATTTGATGAGCGCAGCCGCGTTGGATCCGTTGTATTTTTCTTTTGATGCTTTACACTCCGCGCATTCGCATTCGCTTTGGTGGTCCTCGATGGTAAGGCAGATAACAGGCTTGTTCGGATTCTTGTTGATGTAGTACAACATTCTTTTCGAAGCTTCGTCGATTAGTGCCTTATATTCTGTATCGTCACCATGAGCCGTGTAGCAAAGCTCGTTATTCTTGGTCGAATACCATTTACTATGTTTCGATTTGTACGTATCTTTCGGCAAAAGGTTAAGACTGTTGTGCCATGTTTCGCCTTCGATAGCAATAAAGATATCACTACTACTCTGGAAGCCCATGCCATAAATAGCCTCGCTGCTTACGCTGTTACCCTGAATGTGAATATCAAAGTCCGGTTTCTCGATAATTTCCATATCTGGGATCGTATCCGCAGTACGGTCATAGACCACGGTGTCGTCAGAATACATTTCGTAGCCGATTAACTGACGAAGGAACGCGATTGCGCCGCTCTGTACGCCGGTACTGTTTTGGACTGCGATAAAGTAACTGTTGCCTACGTTCTTAATATAATAGCCGTTTACACCGAGGTTGTCTTCCGGCATCGTAAGTCCCGCTGCCGTAAAGAACGACGGAGTATTGATTACTATCACTTTAGAATCGGCAGTGTAGGTCATGCCCTCGGTCACTTTCTCAAATTCAATAGAGACTCTCAACGCGGAAGCGATATGCTCACGCATAAACGCAGCTGCCTTGGCGTTGTTCGCATTGTAATCGTATACAATTTTGTACTCGGTTGTGCGAAGTCCGTCTTTTTCCGTGTAGAACTTTCTACCGGTATCGGTAACCGTGACTTTGTGAAGTCCGTTGGTTACGAAGTGCTCTGCGGTTTCGGTTACCGCATTTTTAGGCGTGTCGGTAGTAACGGGCAATGTTTCCTCGTCGGAATCGCCGGGATTGACCGGTGTGACAGGGGTAACCGGTGTATCCGGATTATCGGGCGTATCGGTTTTACTTTCGCCACATGCTACCACGCTGAATGACATAATTGCAGCCATAAGTATTATCATTAACCTCTTAAATAATTTTCTCATATGTGCCTCCTTATTCCGCCGTTACGGTGACAGCAACACGTTTCATGCCGACGTTACCAGTTTCGTCAATCGCAATTATGCGGAACTCGTACTTGCCTGTCTGAACAGCCTTAACCGCGTTGGAATTATCGGGGATGGTTACAAGTTCGCCACTCGGTGTGAGGACGTATTTTAGTATCGTGATTTTCTCGGCTTCGGTTAGGTTATCGCTGACCGTGAACTGCGGTACAACCATGGTGTCGCCAACCTTTACGGTCTCTGCAAATCTTGCGGAGAACTTGATTTCGGGAACGATTTCGTCAATTACGTTGATCGTATATGACAATGTCGCGTTGTTAGGACGTTTGCTAAACGTCTCTTTCGATTCGTAAGTTACCGTATATTTGCCGTATTCACTGAGATGAATCGTATATTCTTTGCTCGGGTCTACACCCTTGAGTGCGAGACCGTTTACGTCGCTGACGATCTTGCCGTTACCGTCGGTAACCTTCATTGTGAGTGACACGTTAGGATCCAACGTATCGCCGGACATTGCCGCAGGAAGCGTCACTACGCTACCGACTGACTTAATTCCACCGTAATTGTCGCTAAGTACAACGATCTTCGGATTGATCAAGTCTCTGGTTGCCGTAGATATTGTGTGGTCATTGACGGAAACAACGTTGATTTGAGCGCCTTCCGTTGCCCCTACGAACTTGACTGAAACATAAACTTTCTTGCTTGGGAAGCCATTGAACACGGTGCCATCGTCGTAAGTTGCGATTTCAAGCTTTGCGCTGTCCACTTC
>CAVEYH010000034.1:0-1309 GCA_963620055.1 bacterium
ATACGAGGCCGTATCCGACAACGACAACTATAACATTGTAGTTAAAATCAAGAATATCGACGACGAAGTTCTCGCTTACGACGACGAAGTTCTCGCTTACTATGAAGTCAAGGCAGATAACACCGCCTACACGTTCGAGTATAATATTCCCGAAATCACGCTTACTTATGATCTCGGCGATTATGGTACAAATACTACAGATACTATCAACAAGAACACGACCTACACGCTAGCGTCTGCTCCTACGCCTTCCAATAATTCCGTTATCTTCTCTGGCTGGATGATCGGCGACACCACCTACAAGGCAGGCGACAAAGTTGTTCTCGGCGCGGACACAACGATTACGGCAGTTTGGGATATAAAGACCAAGATCAATGTTGTTGACGAAAAGAACGGCAATAGCACTCTCTACGCAGGTTCCGAAGACACTCTCAAAACCGTTCTCGGCATCCCGACCTACGAAGGCGAAGAGTTCAAGTGCTGGACAATAAACGGTGAAACGTTCGATGACGAAGCCACTGTTGGCACAGATGATCTTATCGTTACGGCAGTTTGGAAGAGTAAGTACACTCTAACCGTTGTCTATGGCAACGGCATCGAGAACGCAACTCTCAATTACTTCGAAGGCGACGTTCCGGCACCCGTTGAGCCTAAATACACCAACGGCAAAGTCTTTGACCACTGGTACACCTCCGCCGACAACGGCACCACCGAAACCGCTGAATATACGCCGGTAGCACTCTCGGGCGACACCACCGCGATCACAATCTATGTAAGTTGGGTAACTCCCGCAACGCCTTTTGCGGGAACAAGCTATGGTGTATATGCAAGCTTGTCATCCGGCAGCAACGCTGCTCAATGCTATGTCTATGCAAGTAACTACTATTACACGATTGACGCAGCCGGAACAATAACCGATTGTGATACTTATTCGAACAAGAATAAAACCATAACATTTAATTCGGCCGACAATACATTTACCATCGGTACTGATGGTAAAACCACCGGCAAATTCTTCCCCGAGTATAATGCATTTGCCGTCTATTCGTGGAGTTCGTCCGGAACACGTGGTAGCGTATATATTTACTTTGTCGGTGCAACCGCTACGGCAAAAACCGATGTTGAAAAGAACTGCTACTCATATCAGTATGGTAAATATGCTGTTTTGCAGGTAAAAGTAACGCGTGACGACGTGACCAAACCCGTAACCATCTTTATCGACGAAGACAACTTCTACTTTGATGTTGTAGTAGAGCAGGAGACGAGCGAGGGATCCCGTACTTATGCCGAGTTAACCAAGTTCACAGAT
>CAVEYH010000034.1:1319-7755 GCA_963620055.1 bacterium
ACTACAAGGGTTTAAAGATCTATAACGCAGATAAAACTACATTGATCGCTACTTTTGGCAGACCTTCCGGTAAATATACGCTTTACAAGGCACTCGGTACCGCAGGCGAATATACCGCAACTGTCAACGGAGTTGCATCTACCGACAAAATCACGCTTGACGATTACGAAGTAACTGTATCGTTCGGTTCCAAGACCGGTACATACACTTATAACTCTAACACCGGCAAGTATGACGTTTACTTTGACAGCAACAAAGAATACTACTCAATGGCTATTGACTTCACCGCCAAGACCGCTACGCTTACCAAAGAGATGGTAACACTTTCGTTCAACCTCAACACCGTTAAGGACGTCGACATGGGCACTCTTGATTCTGTTTCCGTGAACAAGAACATTTCTCATAGCCTATCGTCATACAAACCGACAAAAGAAGGCTACGTATTCAAAGCATGGTACATGACTTTTGATGCTACCGAGTACACACTTTCCGATAGCGCAAACTCCGTAACACCTTCCGACAATATGACGCTTTACGCTCAGTGGGCAAAATCTTGCACCGTTTCGTTCGAAACCGAATACGGCACCGCACCTACATCGCTCATAAAAGAGCAGAACGCGTGGGTTTATGCTAGCGATCGTCCGACACTTGACAATACCGACGACTATTCATTCTATGGCTGGTATGTAAAGGGCGACGATACAAAGACACTTCTTTCAGGTGGTTACAAAGTCACCGACGATGTAACGTTTGTTGCACTTTGGAAAGCAAAGACGACGCTTACCATCAAGTATATGGACGGCGAGAACGAAGTTATTACCGCGAAGTCGGCAAAAGTATCTGTTGACAAATCGATCGATCTTTCCACTTACAACCCGACCGCAGCCGAATGTGGCGAATATGTATTCCGTTACTTCTACAAGAGTGACGATGCAGCTCAAACCAAGATCACGACCATCACGATCGCAGAAGGCGAGACCGCTAGCGTTATTGCCAAGATGGAGCACAAAGTTACGTTGACCGTTGTATCCGGTATCGACGGCTTAGATAATAAGACCGTCACCGTTTATGAGAACGACGAAATTGACTTTACCAAAGTTGACTTCGGTTACTACAAGACCGATTCAATGGAGAAGGGTAAGATCGTTTCCGGTTACTACACCGAGTCCGCTTGCACCGAAGGTACTGAATTCACCGCAACATCCATCACCACCAACACTACAATCTACGCAAAGTGGGTAGAGACAGATCCTTATGTATTTACTCAGGGCTATTACAGTAAAGCCGGTGATGCAAAGGATAAAGGTGAAAGCTTCTATACAACGCTTAAGACGTTCGTGTATGATGCTGAGAATGGCTGTTTCGTTAGTGAAAATATAGGTATTGGTTGTTCAATGGCAAGTCTCAAGATTACAGCCTATGCAACTACTACTGTTACTTTCAAATTCTCAGGTGGTGGCGAGAGTAACTGGGATATAATGTGGGTAGGTACGACATTTAATGGCACAACCACGGAACTAGGCCGAGCATCCGAAGCAACAACATCACCGACAAAGAAAGAAGTTACCGTTACTCTTCAATGTGGCGAAACACTTGAGTTTGTTTATACGAAAGATAGTGGTAGTGATAAAGGTGATGATTCCGGCAAGATTTATGATCTTACCATCAACGGCACCGCAGTCACGGCTATTGCCTAACCCAAACAAAACAATCGTCTAAAAAGTGTTCTAGGCCCATAAAACCCTAGACACGAATAACGACACAAAAAGAAGCCTCTTGATTCTCCAAGAGGCTTCTTTCTTATATTATTATTTATTTTAATCTCACGTCAACCCACGCCTAACCCCGTCATCTCGAGCGCAGTCGAGAGATCCGACCGAAGGCGCAAAATTATAATATTTACCTATTCGTCTTTATCCTCACCGACACTGACCGATTCTGTTTCGGTAGCATCCGCATTCACAACATCACAATTTTCATTGTAGGTAGGGTAGTCAGTGTAATCGACATCAGGCTCGGCATTTACGGAATTATTCGTTTCGCTTACTTTTGTTTCGTCGATCGTGACGACGTCTTCCGTCTTCTTATGCTTGCGGAACAGCGAAAAGCCATGTTTCTTTGCTTTTTCGTCGTTATCGTTATTTACGGTTTTACTCGACTCAATAGCCGCAACTGGCTGAGTGTGTTCTATTTCTTCGGCAGTTTTTACCGTTTCTTCCGCGTTTTCGCGCAGTTGTTTGCGCATATAATAAGGCTCATAGAACGTTATAAAAATATTTTGTATAGCATCCAAGATCATAAACAAGCCCATTACAACAGAACAGACTTTTACATTTTCCGGTGGCCATTTTACCAAATACAGACCGCCGACAATGGTCAGTATCGACAATACGAACAAAATCCACCAAACGACGTTTTTGTACTGTTTAGTTTGCATCGCAGTATGTAGCTTAAACGATCCGTCGATCATCATTACAACACCGATAAACAGCGCAAGTATCGCTATTGCATCGCTATTGCGCTTAATCAATAGATAAATACCGGCAAACAGAGTGCATGCTCCACCGAGAAGAAAGAAGAAAAACTTTCCTTGACGTTTTTTGTCGAGCAAAGCAAGCAACATCAAAATGACGCCAAATACCATAGTGATTATACTTATTGTCAGTATAGTGTTTGGTAGTGCGTTCTCAGGGAATGAAATAAGACAGATACCCGCCGCCAAAAACAGTATGGCGAATAGAAGTACTCCCCAGCTATACGATGCTAACGAATTAAAGAATTTTTTCATAGATGCCTCCGCATTACGGAATATAAAACAATTATAACAGTGCGGCATTATTTTGTCAACACAAGACAATCGCTAGGTTTACGACTTTTCAAAATCGTATAATTACCGTCTGTGTAGCATGTTTTTTCTATACGCGGAAGGAGTAAGGCCGGTCACCTGTTTGAACCGTACAAAAAAGTTAGTCGGATCGGAAAAGCCACAACGTATGTCGATTTCCGTGACAGATAAGTCCTCACCGAGGAGCTTACAAGCGACCGAAACGCGATATTGTATAAGATAGCGGATAGGCGATATTCCGCCTACATGACGCTTAAAAAGCGTGACGAGATAGCACTTGTCAACATGTGCCACATTAGCAAGATCGCCTAGCGTTATAGTGTGCATATAGTTTTCGGCAATATAGTCAATGACCGATTTAACGGCCGAGTTATGCGTGAGCATTTTTTCTTCACGCGTTTCTGGGAGCGAGTCGGCGATCAAACCGAGTAGGCGATAGCAAACCGATAACGTCTCGAGTGAAGCAAACTTGTTTTTTGTTTTAGCAAGCTCCGTTAGCCGAATGAACGCATTTTCTATATCGACATTGTCTTTTAGAAAAATCACGGGGTTATCTTCCGTAAGCCCTATCGCAGACAAGAATCGCTCGAATCCGTCACCGTTAAAGCACGCCCAATAGTACGTGTAAGGATCGTTTTCGTCGGATTTATAGTAGTTGTAGTGGTTTTTCGGTAAAAGGAACAATGCACCGCGACTGAGTTTGTACAAGACATTGCCGGCAAAGAATTCACCTTTTCCGCGCACGACATATTGCAAGCAGTAGTCATAGCGTTTGTCCGTTGAATAATATTGATACGGCTGATTGGTTAGTAAACCGATATAACTTAAAAATACATTTGAGAATTCAATCGTATCAACACTTTCTGCAATTTTATCTACCGCAATCGGTTTTTCGGTACTTTTCATCATAGCCTTATTATAAATCACAAATCTATACACAGTCAACAAAAATCACAATATAATTAAGTTTTATATAAATATAGCCTATTGATTTTACAGTAAAAACATAATATAATAAATAAGGTAATACAATTACAGCTTATGCCACAGAGGTAAAACGTATGAATAGAGTAAGAATGGCAGTCATAGGACTCGGACAGCGCGGAAACGGACTTACCGACACTTTGTTAGCTATAGACGAAGTCGATATAACTTATGTGTGCGACCTATATGAAGACAGAATTGAAAGTTCAATCGAAAAGGTAGAAAAGAAGAGAGGCGTAAAGCCACAATCAACGACCGATTACAACGATGTATTGTCGTCAAAAAATGTCGATGCTGTGCTTATTAGCACTTGTTGGGCAGAGCATGTTCCGATCGCAGTAGCCGCAATGAAAGCCGGTAAAGCCGTTGCAATGGAAGTCGGCGGAGCATACGACGTAAACGATTGTTTCCGTTTAGTTTCCGCATGGGAAGAAACCCGCGTTCCGTTCATGTTTATGGAAAATTGCTGTTTTGATCGCTTTGAAATGCTCACAACCTCGCTTGTCCGTAACGGAGTGCTCGGCGAGATCGTGCATTGTCACGGTGCATATAGCCACGACCTTCGCGACGAGATATTAGGCGGCAACGTTAACCGCCACTACAGACTCAGTAATTATCTTAACCGCAACTGCGAGAATTATCCGACGCACGAACTCGGCCCGATAGCAAAGCTTCTTGACATCAATCATGGCAACCGCATGGTTTCGCTGTCATCGTTTTCGTCGAAAGCAGTGGGGCTTACCGAGTTTTCGTACTCGGACAAGAATCCGGATCCAAGTCTAAAAGGTGCGAAATTCCGCCAAGGTGATGTCATCACCACTGTCATAACGTGCGCCGGAGGAGAGACGATTACGCTCACGCTCAACACCACGCTTCCGTGCTATTATTCCCGTGAGTTTACTGTACGCGGAACAAAAGGAACATGCAACCAAGAGGCTAACATGGTCATTCTCGACGATGGTTCGGGACACAAATTTTGGGAACCGCACCTCACACTCGCGCACTTTATGAACAATGCCGACAATTACAAACAGTACTTGCCGCCCGAATGGCGCGATATTACCGACGAACAGCTCACACTCGGTCACGGCGGTATGGACTATATTGAATTTAGAAAATTTATCGACGCATTACTTAATGGCACGGAGATGCCAATCGACGTGTATGACGCGGCATCGTGGATGGTAGTTTCGGCTCTTTCAGAGCAGTCTATCGCACTCGGCGGTGTACCCGTGGCATTTCCCGATTTTACATGTGGCGCATGGATCACAAGAAAACAAAAAGACGTAACGGAGTATCCTCAAATTAAGTGATAAAACTCCACAATAACGTTAAATCGAAAATAAAAAGCGCGAACGGCATTTATATCACGTTCGCGTTTTTATTTGGCTTTATAATATTTTACTTTTCAAAGAAGGTGAGAAGATCAGAAAAATACTCTTTCACGACGGCATCGGTAGAACCATAAATCTCATGTTTAGCAGACTCAAAGATTTTACACTCACACGAGCGAATGCGCCTAGCGAGCTCTAGCTGTGGCTCGCGTTCGACCGTGTTGTCAAGTCCGGCTATCGCGACAAAAGTTTTAGTCACGATTTTTTCTAGTTTGCCCTTTTTTAGAATCTTACCTTTAACTCTCAGCGAATTGTTTACCCAACTATAAGTACACGAATAATTTTGATATTCGGGATTTGATCGCTTGATCTCATTGTACTCATTAAAACGTGCTTCGGACGTTTTTGCGGAATCCTCGAATTTTTCGTTACCCGGGTATTTTGCCGATATAAACGCACGTTTTTTGCCTTGTCCCAGCATTATCGCCAGACGAGTGATGGCTCTACCGCACCAAGCCGGAATACCTCCGGTACTAGGCATAATCATAGGCGAGGAGAGGAACGCTTTTTTTATCGAAGTCGGATTGTCTTCCATATAAAGTAGTCCTATCGCACACCCCATCGAGTGCGCCAGCAGATATACATCACCTTCAGTTTCGCTCTTGATCAAGTTTACAAATAACGAAAAATCACATACATATTCGTTAAATTTGTCAATATGAGTCAGCGTCTTGTCTTTTACGCGCCTATACGACAATGCATGCCCGCGATGCTCGATTATGTATACATTATAACCGTTGTTAAGTAAATAATAAGCCGTCTCATGCCATTTTTCGGCAGACTCAGTAAAGCCGTGGGAAATTAGAACAGTAGCCTTTGCACTATCTGCTAGGTATCTGACATAGTGAATAGGGTTGCCGTCATATCCGTTAAAACACTTGTCTGTTCGTCGTGCCGTCAGGTACGGCATAACACGCTCGGCAATAGACTTGGCATAATCTGTTTCGGTAACGAAAATATCGTCGAGTTCGGCCATTGTTATTCTCCGTCGCGATTCTCTGTCGTTTCGCTGTGGTCGACGTTATTTTCCGTTGTAATCACGGTTTCGTCTGTTGTTTCGTCTGCCATTACGTCATCCGCTTCGTCGACATTGTTTAAAATATTTTCGCTAGTAATCTCCGTTTCGGCTATCGGATCTTCGTTAGCGACGGCGGTTTTTGTAATCTTATCCATAATAGATTTTTCGTTATAGAGGAAGAATAGTACGGCACCT
>CAVEYH010000034.1:7765-8934 GCA_963620055.1 bacterium
CCTATTAGACAGCATACGGTAGCGACAATCGCCGTAGCCCTATACGAGAATTCACTGCCCGATACAGTCATCGAAGTAAAGACGAGTAGCGACAATGCTTGTCCCATTTTCATAGCGAAAGTACGTGCAGCAAAGAACATACCGCTACGTTGCTCACCGGTTTCCAAAGCATCCGCTTCGGCAATGTCCGCAACAACCGCTTGTGGTAAAATACCCAAGATAGCCATTGGCAAGCCCGCGCAAACCGCTATAATATAGCCCCAAACCATGCCTTCACTGCAGAATACTGTGATTAAGAATACCAGCGCGTAAGTAAAGAAGCCGACAATAATAAGTTTCTTTTTGCCGAATTTCGGAGCGAGTTTATTTACGGCAGGGTATAGGCAAAGGCTTACCACGGTCATGATTACCGTCAAGATAAACGAATTACCTTCGTTCGCATGCATAAGCTGCGTGATATAGAATGCGAGTCCCGTTTGGAAAAGCGTTACGGCAAAAAAGTAGATGACGTCCGAATATACGAATCTACGGAATTGTCCGTTCTTAAATGACTTAAACAGCGATGAAAAAGCCTTCGTCTTTACCGGCACCGATGAAATATACTCACGTTCTTTAATAAGGAACGATGGCACTAGCATAGCGATAGCCGCTATGGCCGACAGTATTGCGATCGCCAGTCGCACGGAGTTAGCCTTACCCATACCGGCTTCAAACAGTCCTGCGAGGTTAGGCAGTAGGTATGCCACTGAAAATCCCGCGATATATGTGAACGAAATATAAGTCGATACGTTTATGCGATTTTTCTGTGTGTCTCCGAGTTCCGCAATCAGTGCGTTGTAAGGTGTGCAGTATATCGTCATAAACAAGTAGAACAGCATCAGCGTGATAAAGAGTATCGCATCGTTTGCGACAACGCTACCGGTTTGAGGGAATGCAAACACTCCCACGGTAATAATCGCAAATGGTATTGCAATCGCTTTCATAAACGGAATTCTACGTCCACCCTTAAAGTTGCTTCTATCCGACCATCCGGCAATTAGCGGATCGGTGACGGCATCGAAAACTCGCCCGATCGCGGTAATAATTCCAAACAGTGTCAGTCCCCAAAACAGCGGTTGCGTGCTAATACTCGACGAAAAAACTGCATCATTACCGGTGTAGTAGTAGAC
>CAVEYH010000035.1:0-8645 GCA_963620055.1 bacterium
ATGGTGTCCATCATGCCCGGCATAGATGCACGTGCGCCGGAACGAACTGAAACGAGAAGCGGATTTTCCTTATCGCCGAACTTCTTGCCGGTGATCTTCTCCATCTTATCGATGTACTCCATGATCTCTGCCTGAATGCTAGGATTGATCTGTCTGCCGTCTTCATAATACTGAGTGCATGCTTCGGTAGAAATAGTGAAGCCCTGCGGAACGGGAAGTCCTAGTCCGGTCATCTCGGCGAGGTTTGCGCCCTTGCCGCCCAAAAGCTCACGCATTTTTGCGTTGCCTTCGGTGAAGAGATAACAATACTTTTTGTTTGCCATAACTTTACTTTCTCCTTTTTATACTTCAAGGTTTTATAACTAAATTAGGTTAGAATCGGACACGGACGTGCCGACCCATTTGCGATTATAACACATAATATTTTTTCAAGCAACTGTTTTTGCCGTTTTAAGGCATTTTTTTGGTAAATCACTTGAAATACTTGTTCTCGATCGCAGTAATTTTATCTATGCGTTTTTGATGACGTTCTGCATGTGAAAACGGCGTGTCAAGGAATGTGTCGACAATGTCGAGCGCAAGTCCTCCGCCGACTACTCTTTCACCAAATGCCAAGACGTTTGCGTCGTTATGTTCGCGAGTGGCATGTGCCGAAAACGTGTCCGAGCACAACGCACAACGTATGCCCTTAACTTTGTTGGCGCAAATACTCATACCTATACCGGTTCCGCAAATGAGTATACCCTTGTCGGCTCTTCCGGATGCTACTTCTTCCGCAACGGGAAGCGCATAGTCGGGGTAATCTACGGATCCGGGTTCGTTAATGCCGAAGTCTTTGATCTCGAAACCGCGCTCTTTGAGATGGCTAACTACCGCATTTTTTAGATTGAGTGCCGCATGGTCGCAAGCGATTGCTACTTTCATTTATTTAACTCCTTTTTGAGGTTTTTACCTCGGTTTGATTTGCTTGTTGTGTTGTACGATTTTTTGCGAGATTTTCCGCTAGTTTCAATGTCTTATCGACGGAATAAATAAGACACTCGGCTGTGCGAATATACTCCGATACGGGAGCCCCGTAAGGATCGATAATGTCACCTTTGCCAACGATGTCGCCTACTGTATAAGCATTGTTAAGACCGATTGTGTTTTTATGCCGAGTGGTCATACATACGATAAGATCGGCCTTTTTTGCTACTTCCGGTGTGAGTTGTTTAGCCTTGTGTTTGCTTACTTTATAGCCGAGCACTTTTAATGCCTCGATCGCTTTTTCGTTTATTTCGTCACCGTCTACAACGTGAAGTCCGAACGAATTTATAATAAATTTATCTTTAACGCCACGCCTTTTGATCTCGTCTTTGAAAATCAATTCTGCCATCGCGGATCTACAAGTATTGCCGGTACATACAAATGTTATACGGATCTTGTCGATTCTTTTTGTAACGGTTTTTTTGGATCGTTCGACAGATTTTGTAGTTTTCTTCGCGGTTTTATCGGTGATTTTTTTCATTTTAGACGGTTTTGCCTCCGGCTGCCTTTATGAGTCTGTTTGCAACAGACGCACCCATCTCTCGCTCGTCCGCTCCCTCGCACACCACGGCATCGTAACCGTCCGCATCAGCACCGCGCAAAAACGCGAAAAGATTGTGCGCATAGTCGGCGTAACTTTTGCCCGCAACACGAACGGTTCTGTCCTCCATTGCATAAGCGGTATCGTCAAGCGCGATAATGAGTGCTTTCTTTCCTTCACTCGTCAATGTGTCGTAAGCAGATTTCATTCTGTCGGCAAGGTTCTCTCCGGGAATTGCAACGTACACTTCTGCAATCGGTGAGTAGTGCTTGTATTTCATGCCGGGACAGAGCGCTACTTTACTGTTACGAACAATGTCCACATCGCCTATTGCGGCTATGAGTGTTTCAAGTGGCATGCCGCCCGCACGAAGCAATCTCGGCTTTTCCGTCGTGAAGTCTATGATCGTAGACTCGACTCCGACATCACAATCTCCGCCGTCAAGTATTGCCGGAATTTTGCCGTTCAAGTCGTCGTATACATGTTTTGCGCATGTCGGGCTCGGACGCGTGCTAGTGTTTGCACTGGGTGCGCAGACAGGCACTCCCGCCTTTTTAATGAGTGCAAGTGCCGTTGGATTATTGGGCATACGAATAGCGACGGTTTTTAATCCGCCGGTAACGTTGTCGGGGACTATCTCTTTTTTGGGTAGCACTATCGTGACAGGACCGGGCATAAATTCATCTATCACTATTTTTGCTTTTTCGGGTACGACCGTCGCAAGCGTGCTTATCATTTCTTTGTCGGCTATATGGACAATGAGCGGATTATCGGACGGGCGTCCTTTTGCCGAATAGATCTTTATTGCAGCATCTTTGTCAAGCGCGTTTCCGCCTAGACCGTAAACGGTTTCCGTCGGGAATGCGACAAGCTCGCCATCACGTAACAGTTCGGCGCAGGTTTCTAAGTTTTCTGTTGTCGGAAGATAAATTTCCGTTTTCATTTTATGTAACACCTGTATTTGATTTTTGGAGATTCGTTTATTCTAATGTAAGGCAAAACCCGCCGTATTGTTACTGCGGGTCAGACTCGTCGCTATTTGAGATTTCCGTTTTATTTCCGGAACCGTCTTCACTGTTCTTGTCTTGGCTATTCTCGGCAACGCCCACTTCTACGGTTTTACCGTTTTCTTGCGTGCGCTGTGCGTCTGGATCGTCGAGCGTCTTGCCTTTTCTTTCGTAAGGCTCGTCATCGCGGTCGCTGTTATAATTGTCGCGTGACAACCATATTACAAGGAACAGTGCGAGTCCGATGCCGCCCGAAAACATTGTCAAAAAGCCTATTGCACCGTTTAACAGTGTCTTATCGATAAAATACGCGATAAGAGATACGGTAAAAACCGCCACGAACACGAGAGCGATTATTGCTATTATTCTTTTAAGTTTCTTACTCATGTTAAAATTATATCACAAGTGTGCACTTTATGGCAAGCGTTCGGCCACTGTTACTAGCATCTATAGATTAAGCGGACAGATCTATTTTGTCGCCATATCGAACATGACACCTATTTGCGATTGTATTTATTAGACATAAAAACGGCACAGACAATTTTTGTGTCTAATGCCGTTTCGTTTTTTTTAATAATGTTTTGTCAGTCTTTGTCTTCCTTGTTGCCTTCGTAAAGCTTGTAAAGTTTGACGGAGTTTTCGATCGTCTTTTCCTTAGCTTCTTTACCATAGCGATCGACGTCTTGAACGTTCTTTGGACCGTGGTTTAGACACAGTGCGCCGTTTAAGCATCCGCCGTCGCAAGCCATACCTTCAAAGAAGTTATACACAGACTTGTTGAATTTGAGTTTGGTAAGCTCGGCTTTGCATTCCTCTAGTCCGTTCATGTACACGGGACGAATATCTTCTACACCCATGTCGGCGCCGACTTCCTTTATGCCCTGCGAGATACCTCCGCACTTAGCAAAAATTCTGCCGTAGAACGATGCGTTATCGAGCGGTGTGTCTTCAAGCGATGCAATGTCAACTTCGCGCGCGTCGAAAAATGCCTGAAGTTCCTCAAACGACATAACGTTGTCAACCGCTCCACCCGTCTTTTCCATGCGGAATTCGAGCTTTTTCGAAGTGCATGGTCCGATAAATACGATTTTTGCCGTCGGATCGGAAGCCTTGATAAGTTTGGCTGCCTCGACCATAGGTGACGGATTATGCGAGATGTATTTTGCGAGTGTCGGGAAGTTCTTCTCAATGAACATGACGAACGACGGACAGCATGACGTGGTAAGCATGCCTTTCTCCTTAAACTCGTTCGCTTCGTGCCATAGCGTAATGTCTGCGCCGAGTGCCGCCTCTACCACCTGATGGAAACCGAGTTTTTTAATTCCGGTAACCACTTGTTCGATGCGAGCATACTTAAATTGGCTGACGATTGCGGGGGCAATGAGCGCGTAAACCTTATATTTCGTGTTGTTTTCCGATTTTTTTAGAATGTCGATGGTGTCAAGAACAAGCGATTTATCCGAGATTGCACCGAACGGACACTGATAAACACATGCTCCGCAAGCGACACATTTGTCGTTGTCAATGCAAGCTTTCTTATTCTCGTCCATAGAGATCGCGCCGACTTTACAACTGACAACGCACGGACGATGTTGTTTGATTATCGCACCATACGGACAAGCCTGAGTACATTTCCCGCACTCGATGCACTTCTCTTTATCGACGACTGCTTTTTTGTCGACAATCGTGATTGCTCCGCGCGGGCAAACGTTTTGGCAACGATGAACGATGCATCCACGGCATGCCGGTGTAACAAAAATACCGTCAATAGGACATTCGTCACAAGCAATGTCGATGACTTCGACAATGTTCGGATTCTTTTTATCTCCGCCAAGTGCAAGCTTGATGCGCTCCTGAAGTATAGCACGCTCTTTGTAAATGCAACAACGCATGCTTGCCTTCGGCCCCGGGACAATTTTTTTCGGAATGTCGGTGTATACGCCGGACATATCGCCGTCGTAAGCACACTTGATAATTTCTTTTAGAACCTCGTATTTGAGTTCTTGTACTTTTGTATCGAATACTTTTTCCATAGCTAGATTATTATAGACTTTGAGTCTTGTTTTGTAAAGCGATTGACGGTAAAATTATCGTAAAATCACACGAATAAATTCCGTTTAATCGTAATTTACGGTGACCGTCTTGCCCATTTTAATGAGATTTTTTGACAACGTTTCAACTAGTTTTAGTTTCATTGTCGTATCGATCGGAAGCCCTTGGTGAGCCACGTTGACACTCTGTCCCACGAAAAACGTAACGGAGGTTGCTTCTTCGAATAGGAGCTGAGCCAACATACCCGCACCGTCTTTTGCCTTTGTAAATTCCTTCGGATTAAGGTCGGAAACGGACAAATACTTGTCACTAAGTTCGCATAATCTGCGTAAGGTGATTACGCCTTCGGTTGTAAGGTCTATGCCGTCGATATAGCCGATCGGCGGAATTTCTTTGTCGATAAAGTCGAGTGATGTCGATACTTCCTTGCCAAGATACCTAGCCACAATTTGCGAACTCGTGCCTCCGCAAACAATCTTTTTGTCGCAATCTTTCATAAACTGAGCAACATAAAAATCGTCGCGCGCCTTATCGAGCGGAGGACCGACCATGATGTTGATCTTCTCTTCTTTTCTTACGCGTACCGCTGCAACCGTAGTATCGTCACCAGGCTCGCCGACATAAAAATCGTTACACGCATCGACAAGCAACCATGCCGTGCATCTTGCGCTCATGCCCGGACGAACGTGCGTATCCAAAAATTCTTTGATTTCGTCGCGTTGCCAGCCAAAATTGAGTAGCATTCCTATTCCTGCATGGATTGTTCCGTCGCTCATGACCATGAGTACGTCGTTTTCTTCTAGTTTTAGGTCTGATTTGTAAACGGTCTTACCGAGCACTTCAATCTTTTCCCTAGGGAGTTCTACGCACTTTCCGCAGTGCATATATATTGCCTCGGGGTTGTCAAACTCGAACAGATAGCCTTTGCCTTCCTTGTCAACATGTATGACTGAAAACGTGGAATATGCAAGTCCACGCACCTTACATACGGGCAGGGACTGTATTATCGTCTCTACGCACTCGTAAATGTCGATATCGTTCGACACCATGGTGCATAGAATTTTGGACGTGAGCGTGGATAGTATATTCGCTTTTACGCCGCTGCCCATTCCGTCGGCAAGCACAAGTGTAATGTAGCCGTCGGGAGTGACAACCATTTCCACGTTGTCGCCGCACAGTTCCTCGCCTTTTTTGTTGATTGAAGTGTAGCCTGTTTCGAGTACGAGTGACATTTATTTTTTATCTCCGTTTTCAATGCCGCTATTTTCGGCAAGGGTTTTTTTGAGTTTTAGTAGCGCAACTTTTGTTTCCGCCGTCGTTTCGCCGAGTAGCGATGCGATTTCCTGTGCTACGCGCATTTGTTTTTTAATAACTCCGTCGGTAGTTTCAAGTGTCTTTTCCGTAAGATCGCGAATTCTGTTCTCTTTTTCTACGTCGGACGTTATGTCTTTCATTGTGCCAAAATATACGTTATGCTCTTTTAGCGATGTGATGGTAAGTTCGAGATACTTACCTGTTTTGTCTATATATGTTTTTGTCTTATGTACCGCAACTCCGTTTTGTGCCGCGATGACAAACTCGGTGGGATTGAACCAATCGAAAGCGTTCTCTCCGCGAATATCGCTCCTCTCGATTCCCAAAAACTCTATCGCACGTGAGTTGATATCCACAATCTTGTAGTCACCGTCAAGCAAAATTATACCGTTGGGGCTGTTGTGGATAACTTCATAGGACATTGCCTCCGCACGTTCACGCATATATGGCAAGCATATTTCAACGTCCGCATAGCCGTTTGCAACTGCCCAAGCCTTCTCACGGCAGGTAGAATATCCGCACGCTCCGCAATTCAGCTCGTCCTCGGGACGGAATTTGTTTGTCATTCTAAGAATCTTTTCGATCTCGTACTCAGATACTGCCCTTCCGCCTTCTTTTAACGGTGAGTAGACTGCGGACAAGTCGATACCCGAATAGTCAACCTTCATGCTCTTCTTGCCTAAGATTGCTTCGCCGGTGTACTTTCTTATAGCCGCCGTCGAGCGAATCGCATCGTTTTCTTCGAGTGTCGAGCAAGGTCCGTTTACACATGCAAATTCGCACGCGTTAAGCTCGAGGAAAAATCCTGACAACGATTCGATATCGTCGAGCACTTCTCTACAACGCTTTACGCCGTCTACACTAAGATATTCGTAACCCGGACGGAAATCGTCAAACGACTTTATAATACCACGGTTGATCGGGAAAAATTTTGCTTTGTTGCCTTCGGTTTCGACTACAGGCTCGCTTTTCACTTTTGTGATATCAATGCTCGCTTCGGTGAACATTTCTTTAAGTTCTTCGAATGTGAGTACGGCATCTACCACTCCGCTCTCGTCCGCCTCGCATTTTTTTGCGATACACGGTCCGATAAACACGACTTTTGCGTGCGGTAAGCGATGCTTTATCATCTTTGCGTGCGCAACCATCGGTGAATCCACGGGCGCCAAAAACTCAACCGCTTTCGGATAGTACTCGCGAACAAGTTTCACGATCGACGGGCAAGCTGTGGATATGAGATTTCTGTACTTTCCGCTCGCAAGCAGAGCATCGTACTCGGTCACTATCGCATTTGCTCCGATAGCCGTCTCTTCGACCTCGGTAAAACCTAGATTCTTTAATGCCGCACGCATGATTCCAAAATCCGAAACCGAAAAGCTCGACACAAACGACGGTGCAAGCGAAACTATGACGTCGGCATCGGACACAATGAGCTTTTTGACTGCTTCACGTCCGCTGTGAACGTGTTTTGCATTCTGCGGACAAACATTTACGCAATGTCCGCAAAGTATGCAACGATCGGGTATTACCTTTGCCTGCTCTGCCTCGACTCGAATAGCCTTAACCGGACAAGATCGTAAGCATCTGTAACAATTTTTACAATCGGCTTGATTAAAATCAAGATATTCCGCCATTATGTATAGTCCCCCTGAAAGAAAGTCTCATCACTGTTTCTTCGCTATGCGCGGCAAAATCTCGGTTTCAAAAACCTTCTTTACGTTATCTGCGGATAGACCTGTGATAAAATCGTCGTCGGCCTTCGCGCTAACGCCATCGGCGCAGTGTCCCAAGCAGAAACTTGCCTGTAAACTGATGTCGTTCTGTACGTTGTATTCCTCAATCAGTTTCTTAAGTTCTTCGATCACGGCATACGAACCGCGAAGATGACAGGAACTTCCTACGCAAACCTTTAATACCATTGTTAAAACCTCCCCTTAATCTCTTTTTCGTAAAATTTATCTGCGGTTTCGGGTGTAACAGAATAAGTCACTCCGTTTACCGTCACGCAAACGCCTTTTGTGCATTTACCGATACAAAACTTGCCGACAAGCTCAACTTTATTCTCCATTCCGTCGCTCTTTAATCTAGTCCGTATTATATCGCGAACATCGGACGCGCCCTTTGTATAGCATGAACTGCCGATGCAAATCTCTACTTTTGTCATTAGTCCTCTCCGCTATTATGTGTCTTTTCGATTAAACGATTTATTCTTGTCAAGATTGTCTTTTAGCGCCTTTGACAAAAGTGCAAGCGATGCCGCCAAGTCCTCGTATTTTATGACCACGTCCTCGGGGACGTTAAGATGCGTAGGGGCAAAATTCCATATTGCTTTTATCCCCGCATCAATCATCATGTCACACACAGATTGAGCCTGATCTTTCGGTACCGTAATTAT
Organism: bacterium; assembly: GCA_963620055.1. Taxonomy (GTDB): domain Bacteria; phylum Bacillota; class Clostridia; order Christensenellales; family Pumilibacteraceae; genus UBA10677. Next base: position 8,336 of record CAVEYH010000035.1, read on the forward strand.
GCCGATTAAAATGTTCATGCGACGAACAAGATCCTTGAACTTGTCGATCGAAAAAACTTTTTTGCCGCCGTAAACAAGCCCTTCTATTTCCGGGTCTGCGTCAAACCCTGCAACAAGCTTTAGTCCATGCGACTCGAATCCGCCGTATGAGAGTAACGTCTTTCCGAGTCTACCAACACCGACAAGCACCGCTTCGCTAGTGTTATTATAGCCCAAAAAGTCCTCTATATCGCCGATAAGCGTGGATATTTCAAACCCTAATTTTGGCTTTCCAGGACGACGTGATACGATCGCAAGATCCTTTCTTACC
>CAVEYH010000036.1:0-8575 GCA_963620055.1 bacterium
CACGAAATACATCATGCACTAGTCCTCGATATATTTTGTGTAATCTGCTACCTGTTGGCTTAATCTTAAACTTCAAAGCACATATTGCAAATACCTCGCCAAACTTAACAAAGTTTTCTTCAGTGATTACTGAATCGTTACTCATTTCGATTTCAAACTGTCTTTTTTCTTTCATTTCTTGGAAACCTCCGATTTATTTTTCGCCTTTCGGCAAAAAACGGAAGTAGCACCGAGAAAAGTTTTTAGTTTGTATATTTGTAATCCAGCCAGACCGAAGTCAACGATTTAGCACAAAAATTGTTGCATAAATAAAAAAAGGCTACGCATCTTTTAACGCATAACCAAATTAGTAATTTTTAAATTGAGTTCAATTTTCGGTATATATTCAAATTTTAAGTAACAATTTTTTGCCGTTGACTTCCGCTTTTCACTGTGCTACAAACGTGGACGAAAGGCGAATAAATCGGAGCAAATATTATTGTGTCCTTAGAGATATAAGGCAACTTGCTCCGTTCGATATACTACTCATCAAGCCGTCTAAATATCATTACTTAATCGTAAAAGAAAATACACATTATTCTCGTTGTATCATAAATTTGTCTACAGATTATTTGCCCAACGACCTTGTGACACGCGCTTTCTCCAAAGGGAGAGTATTTCCACATAGGCGCAACTTCACAAATAACAAGAAACTTTCAGCGACTGGTCGAATACTCTCAAACAATGGAAAAAACCGATTTTAAGGTGATGAAAAAAGCTCTTTTGGCCGAGATATTTATGCTAATTTGTTTGATGGACAGCGAATATAATCGCAACGAATACAAATACCTCGACGAATTCAATACTCGTGTAATTAAGTATATTCGCGACAATTTGACCAGCATTACTTCACTCGAACAAATGGCCGCTAATCTGTATGTGTCAAAGTCTACGCTCTACCACTCGTTCAAAAAAGCAATGAACATAAGTATCATGCAGTATATTCGCAACAAGAAAGTCATGTATGCGCACAACCTTATTCAAAGCGGAGTGCGTCCGACTAAAGCATATGTTATGAGTGGATTCGAAGACTACACCACTTTCTACCGCAGTTATAAGATGTTTTTCGGTAGATCCCCCGGATCGAATGATTCTGACGATAATAAATAATTTTTATTTTTTTAGTTAGAACTTTTTGACGTATTTTAAATTTTATACTAGTATGTAAAAGCGGAAACGATTTTTTGTCGCTTCCGCTTTTTATTATATTCTATATTCTATATAAGGTATAAGTATTTTATCGACGCGTGACTCTTCCCACTTGATTGTTATCGGTTGCGGTATACAGGGTTCAGCAAAGCAAACATCTATTTTAGAAGAGAAACATTTTTTTCGATTTCCGTTACATCAATGCTTACATTATCGGTTGTATTTTATCGACAATGGTATAATTCATATTCTTTACGGGCGGACGGATGCTGCGATCGTTGCGGCTTCGCGAGAGAACCGCTCGATCTCGTCAAAACGGCCTTCTGCTACAAGTTTTCCGTCAACCATCCAACTACCTCCGACGGCATAGATCTTGTCACAAGCAAGATACTCGGCAAGGTTAAGCGCATTTACTCCGCCTGTAGGAACGAACTTGACACCGACAAACGGTGCGGCAAGAGCTTTGATTGCTTTTAGTCCGCCATACACGGATGCGGGGAAAAACTTGACGATGTTTATTCCGTGCTCTAGTGCGCGAATGATTTCGGTAGGTGTGACACAGCCCGGTAGATACGGCACGGATGCGGACGCGCAAAACTCTGCCACGGAATCCGACCAACCGGGTCCGACAATAAATTCTGCGCCTGCATATACTGCCTGCTCGGCCTGTTTCGCATTGATGATGGCACCTGCGCCTACGATCATTTCGGGAAAATGTTCGCTCGCATATTTGATTGCATCCGCCGCACACGCTGTGCGGAACGTGATTTCTGCCGTGGGGATACCGCCTTTTTCAAGGGCATCAAGCACGCCTTGTGTATCCTCTACTCTTTCAAGTTTTACTACGGGGACAATTTTTGCCGCCGCTATTTTTTCCATATCGGTCATGATTTTTCTCCTAATTCTATCGTGAGTTTATATTACACGCCACTGTAAGAGGCAAATCCACCGTCGACCGCGATTACACTACCGGTAACGAATCCGGATGCCTCGTCGCTGACAAGCCATAAAAGCGTGCCGATAAGGTCACTGACTTCACCGAATTTTTTCATAGGCGTTGCATTCAAAATCTTGTCTGTGCGTGCCGTGGGCGTGCCATCGTCATTAAATAATAGTGTGCGGTTCTGGTTGGTTACGAAAAAAACCGGTGCGATTGCGTTGCAATGAATTTTGCACGGAGCAAAATGTACCGCAAGCCACTGAGTAAAGTTACTAACACCTGCTTTTGCCACACTGTATGCCGGTATCTTTGTTAGAGGACGGAATGCATTCATCGATGATATGTTGATGATGTTTCCGCCGGTTTTTACCATGTCTTCGGCAAAAACCTGTGTTACTAAAAATGCCGACGTAATGTTGAGGTCAAACACGAATTTGAGTCCACTCTCGTCAAGCGCGAAAAAGTCTTTTATTCCGGCAAGATCCGGTGTCATGGTTTCATTGTCACAAGTAGCCTTTGGATTATTTCCACCTGCGCCGTTTATAAGAAAATTGACTTTGCCGAACTTTGCGTTGATTTCTGCTTTTGCGCGAATTATATCCGCCTTGTCAAGACAATTGCATTTGACTGCCATTGCATTTTCACCGAGCGGTGCAACCACTTTTTTTTACGGCTTCCTCGTTGATGTCGAGGAATGCAACTTTTGCTCCAGAATTTACAAGCGCTTCACCGAATGCCGACATGAGTACTCCGCCTCCACCCGTGACCGCTATTACTTTATCGCTAAGATCTACCTTGAATGGTAATTTCATTGCTTTGCCTTCGATTTTCTTTTTTTATTATAATATCACTGTCTTGCGCTAAATGCAACTTTTTAACAATTATATAGTGCATTTTGCAATATACTTTGCAATTATAGCAATGGTTTAGTCTCGAAACCGTTCTCAATACTTTGTCATTTTATCGGCGTTTAACTCAAAAATCGTGCAACCGCCGATTTCGGACTCGGTCGGTACTCTGTTCGCACTTTCTATACGCTGAGCAAGTCCCGTATTGACAACCGTATTTGTTGAGTCGCTCATGCTTATTGTGCGCCTGCCTGCGGTGTGCTTTAAGATTTCTTTTGCACGTTTTACCTTATCTTCGGTTGTCCCGATCAGCAACGTGACGTTCTTTTTCTTCAAAAATCCGCCTGTCGTTCCCATTTCGGTAAGCATAAAACCTTCACTCGTCAGCGCATGCTCTGTCTCTGCCTTGTCGTCTTTTGCTATTATCGCAAAAAGTAATTTCATGGTTTTTCCCTTTTGCTCGGCCACATCAATTCGCACAGATCATCTTTTCTTTCATTATATAATACAACCATTCTATAAATTTTGCAACCGATTGAGCACAAATCGTTATTTTGTTTGCGATTTTTATAATTTTTACCGGAAGATACCGCTGATAAAACTATATATAGTAAAATTATTCGTCATTTGTCGAATTTATATATAAAAACGGTTGACATATTTGCGTAAAATACATATACTAGTATTGAAAACTAGATAATAAGGAGTGAGACTATGGATAACGAATTTATTAAAAACCGTGCACGAGTAGTAAGTCAAAACGAAAAACCCGAAAAATCGTGTGACAAAAAACATGATACCTACGCCGTGATCGCAAAAATCGTGCGAGTGTTGACACTGCCGACGTTGTTGTTCTTTGCGCTGATATTGACACTGTATTTTGTAAGTCATGAATCATTTTTAGTTCATGGAAGTGTGCTTGTTCCTCTGTTCGGTATCGGTATCTTTCCGTTATTATCGTACCCAATCTCGATGCTATTGCCAAAGTCTATTCGTGGACGCAAGTCACAACGAATCTTGGCTTTTACCTTTAGTGCGATCGGTTATACAGTCGCTTTTGTGTTATGTTCCGTATGGAATCTCGGAGACACGGTGACACTGATGTGTGCGACTTACTTCTTCTCGGTTTCGCTACTTATCGTGTTTAACCTATTTGACATAAGAGCAAGCGGTCATGCATGCGGTACTGCCGGTCCGCTGTTATTTCTCTGCTACAATGTCGGTTTTATATGCATCATTCCATGTATTGTGCTGTATATCTTGTCCGCTTGGGCGTCCGTAAGGCTTTCTCGTCACACACCGAAAGAATTTTTCTTTGGCACGATATGTGCCGTACTTGCCTTTCTTATGGCTCTCGCGCTCATCTCGTTATAACTAACAGTAACATTTTTACTCCTTTCAAGCGGTAGCAAAAATTATTGCCACCGCTTGACTTTTTTATGTAAATATGCTACTCTGTTTTTCGCTAACATAAATATGCTTTGCTTCCGTAGTTAAACGGATATAACAGCCCCCTCCTAAGGGGCAGTTAGCAGTTCGATTCTGCTCGGGAGTACCAAAAACCTCGGTCAACTTATGGCCGAGGCTTTTTGTATTGCAATGCGATAATTGTATTTATACTAGATCTTGTCGAATAGTTCTATGGCGGAAAGTAAGTCTGATTTAGTTGCTTCGCGCTTATCTTGGTATGGATAACTTAATCCAAGCGCGGTATACTTGTTAACGCAAAGTTTGCGAAACGGTAAAAATTCTATGCCGTTCGTAAACGGGAATGCGGTTCTTAGTTCTTTTAATACACGGATCGACTTTTCGCCGTCGTTGGTTTCGGGAATAAGCACGTTGGTAAGCGTGACGGGCACGGTATATTTTTTGCACATTGATAAAAACTCGGTATAACGCGCTATGAGCGTTTTTCCGCTCTCACCTGCGTAATTCTTTATATCTACTCTAACTCCGTCCAATCTTTTTATGAGCGACTCGTCGGTTATCGTTCCGTTAGTTTCAGCAATCACCGCCAATCCTTCGGTATGGAGTGCGTCGACAAGCCGAGAACAAAACTCCGCTTGCAACATCGGTTCTCCTCCCGAAAGCGTCACTCCGCCTCCGTTGTAGTAGGTCTTATAGCGCAAGACCTTTTTCACAACTTCGTCCACGGTGTACTCTGTCCCTGAGCCGTAAAGCGTTTCCGGATTGTGACAAAACGGGCAACGAAGATTACAGCCCGAAAAGAAAATCACGCTACGAAGTCCGTCTCCGTCAAGTGCGGACCCATGATAAAACGAATCTATTTTAGTCTTATAGGCTGTCATGGTAAGTTCTCGCAAGCACTTCGAGTTGTTGTGCCTTAGTGAGCTTGTGGAAGTTTACCGCATAACCGGAAACCCTTATCGTGATATTGGGATAAAGTTCGGGGTTTTCCATGGCGGCAACGAGCTTTTCTCGGTTGATTACGTTTACGTTAAGATGATGCGCACCTTGTTTGAAGTAGCCGTCAAGCATATTGACAAGGTTTTTAACACGCGTTTCGTCGTCCTTACCGAGTGCAGACGGTACAATCGAGAACGTATTGGAGATGCCGTCACGACAACATGCATATGGTAGTTTTGCCACAGAATTTAATGATGCAAGTGCGCCTGAATGTTCTCTGCCGTGCATCGGGTTTGCACCCGGAGCAAACGGCGCGCCCTTCTTTCTTCCGTCAGGAGTGTCACCCGTTTTCTTGCCGTAAACTACGTTTGAAGTTATTGTAAGCACGCTGAGCGTGTGTTTTGCTCCGCGATATGCAGGAGTCTTTTGTAGATCCGCATAAAAATCGCCTAGCACTTTGACCGCAATACCGTCCACTCTGTCGTCATCGTTACCATACTTTGGATAATCGCCTTCAATCTTGAAGCTTTCGATAAGTCCGTTCTCACCGACTACCGGAGTAACCGATGCGTATTTGATTGCAGAGAGCGAATCCGTGATGACGCTGAGTCCCGCAACTCCGCAAGCCATAAAGCGTTCAACCTCGGTATCGTGCAATGCCATTTGGATCTTTTCATAGGCGTATTTATCGTGCATGAAGTGAATAACATTTAGTGTGTTGATATAAAGTCTACTGAGCCATGCACGATATTTTGCGAATTCGGTCATTACTTCGTCGTAATCAAGCTTGCCTGTAAAAGTCTTACCGACGGGTGCAACTTGCATTCCGGTGTTTTCGTCTTTGCCGCCGTTAAGTGTAAGTAAAAGCAATTTTGCAAGATTGCAACGTGCGCCGAAAAATTGCATTTGCTTTCCGATTTTCATTGCAGAAACGCAACATGCGATGCCGTAATCATCGCCATAGATCGGACGCATCAAATCGTCGTTTTCGTACTGAATCGAATCGGTGTCGACGGACACTTTCGCGCAGAAACGTTTGAATGATTCGGGAAGTTTGTTCGACCATAGAATCGTAAGGTTCGGCTCGGGTGCGGAACCCAGTGTGTACAGCGTATTCAACATACGGTATGAGTTTTTCGTGACAAGAGTCCTGCCGTCATCCGCCATTCCGCCTACGCTCTCGGTGGTCCAAGTGGGGTCACCTCCGAATAATTCGTTATATTCGGGCGTACGAAGTTGACGGGTTATTCTGAGCTTTATTACAAAATCGTCCATGATTTCCTGAGCTCGTTGCTCGGTAATTAGACCGCTCTTTAGATCACGTTCGAAGTAGATATCGAGGAATGTGCTAACTCTGCCAAGGCTCATTGCCGCACCGTTCTGCTCTTTGATTGCGGCCAGGTAACCAAAGTATACCCACTGCACTGCTTCTTCTGCGTTTGCGGCCGGCCGAGTGATGTCTTTGCCGTACATTGCCGCCATCTTCGTTAGTTCCTCGAGATGCGCGATTTGCTTGTAAAGTTCCTCACAAGTGCGAATATTCACTTCCGACATGTCACGTTCGCCGTAACGCTTTTTATCGGCTTTTTTTGCCTCGATAAGTGCTGTTGTGCCATATAACGCGACTCTGCGATAGTCGCCTATAATTCTGCCTCTACCGTATGCATCCGGAAGGCCTGTAATGATGCCGACGTGGCGAGCTGCACGCATTTCATCGGTATAGACGTGAAAGACGCCATCATTGTGCGTAGTCTTATATCTGAACTCTTCTTCGATTTTGTCGGAAAGCTTGTAGCCATAAGCCTCACATGCGCTCCTTGCCATTCTTATTCCGCCGAACGGATTGACTGCACGACGAAGCGGAGCGTCGGTCTGAAGCCCGACGATAATTTCGCTGTCTTTATCTATATAGCCCGGGCCAAAACCAAGTAGTGACGAAACGTTCTCGACGTCAACGTCAAGTACTCCGCCCTTGTCACGTTCGGCTTTTAGTAATGCGTTGACTTTATCCATCAACTTTTTCGTGCGTTCTGTTGCGCCTACCAAAAAGTCCGCTTCTCCGCTATAAGGTGTATAGTTCGTTTTGATAAAATCGGCTACGTTGATCTCGTCTTGATACGCACCCGACTTGAAGCCGTTCCATTCGTCATAATTCATAATAGGCACCTCGTAAGTAAATTTTATTAAAATCGTTTTATCGCTTGCTTTTAGCCGTCACAGTTTTAAGTCGCAATCGGGCAAAAAAAACTAGGCAGAATCAAACAATCTCTGCCCAGGTGGTCGGCTAGCCTACGTATTTCCGTTCCTTTGCGGTAAACTCCGCGCTATCCACCGGTAGCGGAAAATCGTTTTTTTATGTCGGTAAAAGCAATTGAGCACACGGCTCTTCTCTTAACCATGTATATTGTACTCTATTCTTATGTTGCTTGTCAACGATTTAACACACTATATATTGAGTTTTTAATCGATATTTTTTTACTTTTTACTCTATATATTGTGTTATACATGCTATGCAGACACATTAGAATGTAGAACAAGATAGATAACTGCATTGTTGTATATTTTTCTTGACTTGTGGTTAGTTATATGATAATATGTACACAAGTTGTTTAACTATAATTATAGGAGGGACTATGTCAAAGTACGATACATTTTCGACAAAAGAAGATGCAAGGGTGCTAAGAAGCAAGCGAGATCTACGCACTGCACTTATGGAGCTATTGAAAACTACTCCGTTTGAAAAAATCACGGTCATAGAGATTTGTGACAAAGCCATGCTTAACAAGGTCACTTTCTACAAGCATTACGGAGATAAATACGATCTTTTTGACGATTGCATTAAAGATATCGGGCAGGAAATTTACACTAGAATTAGCGAAAAGCATCCGAAAACCGCTTTTTTAGATAATCCGCTGGAACTTTGCCTTGCACTAATTGAGGAAATTACCATTGAGTGTATGAATCACAGAGAGGCTATACTGACGCTGGTTAGCAGCGACAATGCGCTAAACAACTATATTGTGCATAATTGTATCGAAAAAATGGTTGTTGCGCTCCTAAACGAGATCTCCTCTTACGTAACGTTAAAAGTGCCGACAAAAAGCTTGGCTGCTTTTCTTACTGGTGGTTTCTCTATGATTATTTTCGAACAGATCAATAATCCTGCCGCTTTTAATCGCGAAGAATTTATGTCTTATTGCCGTGAAATTTTTACCGATATTGTAAAGTATAG
>CAVEYH010000037.1:0-8375 GCA_963620055.1 bacterium
TTATAGTAGTTGCCTATCACTTGCATTATTTTGTGCGTATTTTACGGCGAAAATATTACCGAAAAAACGCTTGCGTAATTTAGGCAAGTATTGTATAATAAAATTACTGTGCTAGGCGGGGAGCCAGCGGTGCCCTGTACCTACAATCCGCTACAGTAGGGCTGAATGCCGTCCTCGGTGCGATCTGTGAAAGGTCCGTTACCGTATAAGTGGTGTTGATACCAAGGTCTTGTGCAACTTCGTACCGTGAACCGTGTCAGGACGGGGACGTAGCAGCACTAAGCGGACCACGACGTGTGCCACAAGGTGGCTTTGGAGTAGTTGGCTGTCGGAAGAACGCTTTGGCAGACCGTATCAAAGACGGAAGCACAGTATTTTTTTTGTAAGGTGGTTGAGAGGAGAGCGGATTTGTTCTTCTCTCAATATCATTACTTAGGCGGAGTTGCGCCTCGTCCCGTAAGCCTACACTAGGCACGGGGACTTTTGCGTAAAACCGCATAGGAAATTTACTCAATAACGCATAGGAGAGAGCTTATGTACAAGAAAATCAATCCCGATATGAATTTTGTCAGTCGCGAAGAGGAAGTGCTGAAATTCTGGAAAGAGAATCATATCTTTGAAAAGACGCTTGAAAAGACCAAGGACGGCGAGGAATTTTCGTTCTACGACGGACCGCCGACCGCTAACGGAAAACCGCACATAGGTCATATTCTCACGCGCGTTATGAAGGATATTATACCGCGTTTCAAGACAATGAAGGGCTATCACGCCACTCGCAAAGCCGGCTGGGACACTCATGGCTTACCGGTCGAGCTAGAGGTCGAAAAGCAACTCGGCATGGATGGCAAACAGGATATCGAAAAGTACGGTATCGAGCCGTTTATCGCTAAGTGCAAAGAAAGTGTGTGGAAGTACAAGACCGAGTGGGAAAAAATGTCCGACCGCGTTGGCTACTGGGTCGATATGGAGCACCCGTATGTCACTTACGACGACAATTACATCGAGTCGGAGTGGTGGTCACTCAAAAACATTTTCGATCGTGGACTCATCTATAAAGGACACAAGATCGTGCCGTACTGCCCGCGTTGCGGAACGGCTCTGTCGTCACATGAAGTCGCACAGGGTTATAAGGACGTAGAAGAAAAGACCGCCGTTGCCGCATTCAAGGTAAAGGGCGAAGACGAAACATATATTTTGGCATGGACGACTACACCGTGGACGCTTCCGTCCAACGTGGCTCTGTGTATGAACGCCGACTTCGATTACGTCAAGATCGAGAGCAAAGGCGCAAAATTTATTCTTGCAAAAGAGCGTGTACACGTTTTCTTTACCGAGGGCGAATATTCGATCCTCGAAGAAAAGAAGGGCAAGGATTACGAAGGGCTCACCTATGAACCGTTATACGCGTGCTACAAGGGCGCAAAGAACGCTTATCGCGTGGTAACCGACGGTTACGTTTCGCTCGACGAAGGCACCGGTGTCGTGCATATCGCACCCGCATTCGGTGAGGACGATGCGAGAGTGGGCAGAAAGTACGATTTGCCGTTCGTGCAGATGGTTGACGATCGTGGCAGAATGTCGGAAGGTGCGCCGTTTGCCGGCACGTTCTGCAAGGATGCCGATAAGCTTATACTAAAAGATCTAAAAGAAAAAGGCTTGCTGTTCAAGACACTTACCGTCACGCACAGCTATCCGTTCTGCTGGCGTTGCGACACTCCGCTACTTTACTATGCACGTTCGACTTGGTTTATTTCCATGACTAAGCTCCGTGACGAACTGCTCAAAAACAATGCGTCGATCAACTGGATTCCGGACTCGATCGGCAAGGGCAGAATGGGCAACTTCCTAGAAAACGTCATCGATTGGGGCTTGTCGCGCGAACGTTATTGGGGTACTCCGCTACCTATCTGGATTTGTGACGAGTGCGGTGAAACGATTGCGATCGGGTCAAAAGCCGAACTCAAAGAAAAGGGCGGTATCGAAGGCGATATCGAACTTCACAAGCCTTACGTTGACAAAGTCACGATCAAATGTCCGAAGTGCGGTAAGACAATGCACCGTACGCCCGAAGTTATCGACTGCTGGTACGATTCCGGTTCCATGCCGTTCGCACAGCTCCACTATCCGTTCGAGAACAAGGACAAGTTTGAAAAGACGTTCCCCGCGCAATTCATTTCCGAGGCCGTCGATCAGACGCGCGGTTGGTTCTATACGTTGATTGCAATTTCCACACTACTGTTCAATAAAGCACCGTTTAGAAACTGCATAGTTTTAGGTCACGTCAACGACAAGAACGGTATCAAAATGAGCAAGCACAAGGGCAACGTCGTCGATCCGTGGTCGGTACTCGACAAGCAAGGCGCGGATGCCGTGAGATGGTACTTCTATACGAATTCCAGTCCGTGGATCCCGTCACGTTTCTACGGCGAGGCGGTCAGTGAAGTGCAGAGAAAATTCCTCGGCACATTGTTCAATACTTATTCGTTCTACGTCCTATATGCCGAGATTGACAAGTTCGATCCGACTAAATACAAGCTCGACGATTGCGCACTGTCCGTCATGGATAAGTGGATTTTGTCGGCTATGAATACGCTAATCAAGTTTGTCGACGACTCACTCGAAAACTACAAGATTACCGAAGCCGCTCGCGAGATCGGCGACTTCGTAGATAAACTGTCCAACTGGTACGTCCGCCGTTGCCGTGAACGTTACTGGGGTAGCGACATGACCGAGGACAAAAAGGCGGCATACATGACGCTATACACCGTGCTCGAGACCACGTCAAGACTTGTCGCACCGTTCGTGCCGTTTATCGCAGAAGAGATCTATCGCAACATTGTTTGCTCGGTCGACGCTTCCGCACCCGAGTCTGTACACCTCACAGCCTTCCCCGTGGCGAACGAAAACTATATCGATCCTGCCTTAGAGCGCGGTATGGCTATTGCCGAAGAATCGGCAGTGCTCGGTCGTGCGGCAAGAAATGCGGCATCGGTCAAGAATCGTCAACCGCTCAATGAGATTCTGTTGTGCGGTGACCACGTGGGCGAACTGAGCGAAGACATGCTTGCGATCATTCGTGACGAGCTCAACGTAAAACGTATCGAGTACGTTCGCGATGCCGGCGATTACGTTTCTTACTCGGTTAAACCGCAGTTAAAGACGCTCGGACCGAAGTACGGTGCAAAGCTCGGCAAGATCCGTACATACCTTACCGAAAATCCGGAAAAAGTCGTGTCGGGCTTGCGTGATGCGAACGAATATTCGTTCACGGTAGACGGTGACGAGATCACGCTCGGAAAAGACGACGTGCTCGTTTCCGTGCTGAACAAAGAAGGCTATTCCGTGCAGTCGGGTGGCGGTATCACCGTCATACTCGACGTGACACTCACTCCCGAACTTATCGAGGAAGGCTATATGCGTGAGATTGTATCCAAAGTACAGACCATGCGTAAAGATTCCGGATTCGAAGTCACGGATCACATCGCATTATACTATGACGGCGATGCGGAGATAGATGCCGTTATCGAAAAGTATAAGACCGAGATCTCAGGTGACGTGCTTGCGGACAAGGTAGAAAAGAAAGAAGGACTCGAAAAGCGCGATGTCAACGGCAAGCAAGTCGGTCTCAGTGTGGTAAAACTCTGATGACGGCGAGCTGGAAAGATTACGAAATAATCGCGGCGGGCGGAGGAGAAAAACTCGAACGTTGGAAAAACGTTTATCTGCTCCGTCCCGATCCGCAAGCGATATGGGAACCGCCGTTTGATTTGAGTAAGTACCCGAAACTCAACGCGCGTTATATTCGTTCGTCCGAGGGCGGAGGACGATGGGAGTACTATCGTAGCATGCCGGACGAATGGCAAATCGCTTGGGAAGACTGCAAGTTTCTCATAAAGCCCATGGGATTCAAGCATACGGGACTATTCCCCGAACAAGCGGAGAACTGGGCAAAGATGCGTGAGCTGGTGAAAGATACGGGCGACAGACCGAGGGTGCTTAACCTATTCGGTTATACGGGCGGAGCATCGGTTGCACTTGCGAATGCCGGTGCGATCGTCACGCACGTCGATGCGGCAAAAGGCATGGTCGACCGTTGCAAAAAGAATGCGGAGCTCAGCGGTTGTCCGGCGGACGGTATTCGTTATATCGTGGACGACTGCAAAAAGTTTGTGTTGCGCGAATTAAAACGCGGGAAGACATATAATGCCGTGCTTATGGATCCGCCGAGTTACGGCAGAGGCCCGAACGGCGAAATGTGGAAACTCGAAGACAGCCTGTACGAACTCGCAACACTGGTTGCGAAAGTATTGGACGGACCGCTGTTTTATCTTATAAACAGTTATACGACGGGACTTCAACCTACAGTTATCAAAAACGTGTTGTCGCTGTCGATGCACGGACAAAAAGGCAAAATCGAGGCGTACGAGCTTACACTCCCCGTGACGGATGAAACGAAAGGCAAGATCGAACTTCCTTGCGGTTGTAGCGGACTGTGGCAATGTAAGAGCGGTAAATAATCTACCGAGAATAAGACGACCTAATCTATAGAGGTGCACATGCAAAACGAAGAACTAACGGTTTTATACGAGGACAACCATATTATAGTGGTGCAAAAGCCTCAAAACATACCTACGCAAGGCGATTCGACCGGTGATCGCGATCTTTTGACCATGGTCAAAGACTATATAAAGCGCACGCACAACAAACCGGGCGAAGCTTTTGTCGGGCTTGTGCATCGCCTCGACCGTCCTACCGGCGGAGTTATGGTCTTTGCCAAGACGAGCAAGGCGGCGAGTAGACTGTGTGATCAAATCCGCGAAGGGAGTTTTGAAAAGCATTATCTTGCGGTCACGGTCGGGACACCGAGAGATCGTCAGGCAAAGTTGTCCGATTACTTGCTTAAAGACGAAAAAAATAATCGCGTGATTGTCGTGCCTGCTCCCGTAGAGGGCGCAAAGAAGGCGGAACTTACCTATAAAGTACTGGAAACGACACCGCAACTTGCACTCGTCGACGTCAAACTTTTAACGGGCAGATCGCATCAGGCGAGAGTACAGCTTCAGCATATAGGCACACCTATTTTTGGTGATGCGCGCTACGGCGGAGACGTACTCGCGAAGGGACACAACTTGGCACTGTGGGCATATGAACTTAGATTCTATCACCCGACAACAAAGACGCTGATGGTGTTCGTGGCTTATCCGCCTACGGACAAGACTCCGTGGAAGTTTTTCGACGTCGAGCGTTATGTTTCCGTTGTCGCACCGCGTGGCTAGTCTATAGCAATATAATATCAGTAAATCCAATCGAAAAGGAGATATATAGCAATGATCATTTATTCGCGTATTGAGAATTTGTTGCAGTATGCGCAATCGCATTTACTTCTCGATGACCTAGACGTCATTTATACTCGCAACAAAATCATGAAGGACCTAAAACTCGAGGACTATGTCCAGTACGAAACGGACGTCGATGCCATCGACGCAATGGAGTCACCCGACGCGGTACTAAAACCTATCGTAGACTATGCCGTCGAAAACGGTATTATCGGTGAGGAAAATCGCGAGGAATTCGGCGACCACATTATGGACATGGTCAGCTTTAAGCCGAGCGAAGTCGTCGATATGTTCGACAGCTTGCATTCTACCAGCCCCATGAAAGCATTTGACTGGCTGTACGATTATTCGGTAAAGAACGACTATGTAAAACTAACAAAGATCGCTAAGAACAAGCACTGGGAAGCAAAGTCCACTCGCGGAAAACTAGAGATCACGATTAACCTCTCAAAGCCCGAAAAGAGCAACAAAGACACGGCAAAACTTCTCAAGACAAAGAGCTCGACATATCCGTCGTGCAACATTTGCAAGGAAAACGAAGGGTTTGCAGGTCACGGCACATATCGTCAAAACTTACGCACCGTACCACTCACGCTCGACGGTGAAGACTGGTTCTGGCAATTCTCCCCATACGCTTACTTTAACCAGCACGGTATTGCGATAAACGGCGAGCATACACCCATGAAAGTCGATCCGTCCACCGTGCGTAAACTTCTCGATTTCGTGGACTACAACCCGAATTATTTTATCGGTTGCAATGCGGCTCTGCCTATCGTCGGCGGTTCGATCCTGTCGCACGACCACTTCCAAGGCGGTTTGAAGCAGTTGCCGATGCATAAAGCATCCGCACTCAAAAAGTATAAGAGTGCGCAATATCCTTATGTCAAGATCTCTATCCTTGACTGGTACAACTCGGTCATTCGTCTAGAGTCCGACAACAAAAAGACGATCGCGGAGTATGCCGGCAAGATTATCGAGAGCTGGAAAGTGTACAGCGACGAATCCGTCGGTGTGATCGCAAGAGAAGGCGAAGAACAGCACAACGCCGTCACGCCGATTGCGAGAAAAGTCGGTGACAAGTATATTGTTGAGCTTATTTTGCGCAACAACCGCACTTCCGACGAGTATCCGGACGGCATTTTCCACGTCCATCCCGAGTACCAAAACATCAAGTCCGAATCTATAGGACTTATCGAAGCAATGGGCTTGTTCATTTTGCCCGGAAGACTCGATCGTCAGCTTGGCGAAGTCGCACAATATCTTACCCGCGAAGTCAAGTATTCGCGTGCCGCTCTTGCCGACGACATGAAGGTCCATGCCGACATGATCGAAAGACTAATGAAGCAGTATCCGAAGAACACCGCAAAGGAAGCCGAGCTCAACGTGAAAGACGAAGTCAATCGCGTTTGCGAGGGCATTCTAAATAATACTGCCGTGTTCAAGATGAACGAACAAGACGGACTTGCCGCATTTGACAAGTTCATGAATACCATCGGTGCCGTCGAAAAGTAACACGCGTAGGCAAAAAATGACGCACGTTAGAAAATACGCGGGAACAAAATTTTAAGCAATCAAAAAGCGAGTCCGAGAATCAGTCGAGCTCGCTTTTTTGTGTAAGTTTCGATTATAGACAGCTAAAATTACCGAACAAGAAGGTTCGGTGAGAGACGGACGTCGGTTTTTTTGAGCTTGGCAAGGTCAAATAGCGGAACGAGTTCGTCTACCGTGATAGGACTCGGAGACGGTATAATACCGGCGGCAAAGGCGAGAGCGCCGATTACGGGCTTTGGCGAGTGGAATGTTGCGCGCAGATATTCGAGGTTCGAGTAACCTCCGCGTTTTGAGAGGCGATCACCGTGTTCGTCGGTTATGAGCGGAACGTGTAAGAATTCCGGCAAGTCAAAACCGAACAGGCGGTATAGGTAGATTTGTCGCGGAGAAGAAGAGAGCAGATCTGCACCGCGCACGACTTCCGTCACGCCCGAGAGAGCATCGTCGACGACGACGGCCAATTGATAGGCGTATGTGCGGTCGCTACGACGCACGATAAAATCTCCGCACTCCGATTTGAGGTTTTGAGAAAATTCGCCTTGCAGTTTGTCGGTAAACGTTATCGTTTCGTTCGGCACGATAAGGCGCATCGCAGGCGGGCGATCGGGACGAAGTTCGGGAGGCAAGAATCTACAATGTCCGTCATAGACCGGAGTATCGCCGTGAGGAGCGGTGGCGGCATGTAGCCACGCGCGCGAGCAGTAGCACGGATATATAAGCCCCTTTGAATCCAGTTTGTTAAAATATTCGTCATAGACTTCGGTACGTTCGCTTTGTTTGAGCACTTCACCGTCGAAGCGGAAACCAAACCAGTCGAGATCGTCCAGCATGAGATCGACGGCAGAATCGGGGCAACGGCTTTTGTCCAAATCCTCGATGCGTAGCAGACATTTACCGCCACGTGATTTTACGGAAAGATACGCCACAAGACATGAGTAAATGTTGCCTAAGTGCAGTCGTCCCGACGGAGTGGGAGCGAACCGCCCGATAGGAATATTATTTTGCCGAATGTTATCGTTCATGAGTATGATTATACTATTCGCCTAGATTTTGGTCAATCGTATTTAGGCGCAAATTGTGCGATAACACAATTATGATAGGACGATTTGCGGAGCTACATAAAAGGTAAGCCGACGCATATATTGCATGACACAAACGGAACAGATAAAATTTTTTTATAAAAGGCGTTAATTTTGTTGCATTATCGTTTTATTTATGTTATTATAGTTAGGCGGTTTTGCGGCGGCGTAGCTCAGCTGGCTAGAGCATTCGGTTCATACCCGACAGGTCGATAGTTCGAATCTATTCGCCGCCACCAGAAAATGGCCCCTTGGTCTAATGGTTAGGACACCACCCTTTCACGGTGGTAATATGGGTTCGAATCCCGTAGGGGTCACCAAAAATGGCCGATTCTCGAAAGAGGGTCGGTCATTTTTCATGATCTCAAAGCGAAGAGAACGCACCGAACGGTGCAGTTCGCGGTGGCGA
>CAVEYH010000038.1:0-8351 GCA_963620055.1 bacterium
AACGGAAAAATTCGGCATTTTTTGCATAAAAAAAGTTGTGTCGGGTGACTTTATTTGATTAAAGATTACAAAAATTTAATAATTGCAATATATAAATGAATTGCAATTTACAAACCGATATAGTATAATTATACTGAGAAATTGTCGAATCAACAGGAGTAAAGCAAATGAAAATCGCAAAGAGAGCAGCATCGATTAAGCCGTCGTTAACGTTGGAGATAAGCGCAAAAGCCAAAAAAATGAAAGAAGAAGGGCGCGACGTTGTCTCGTTCGGCGCGGGCGAACCTGATTTTAATACACCCGAATATATTTGCGAAGCGGCAAAAAAAGCGATTGACGGCGGTAAGACAAAGTATACGCCGGCATCGGGTACGGTTTCACTCAAAACCGCCATTTGCAATAAACTAAAGACAGACAACGGACTTGACTATGGTCCCGAAAACATAGTTATCTCAAACGGAGCCAAGCATTCGCTGTACAATGCGATAGCGGCGATTGTCGAGGACGGCGACGAAGTAATAATTCCAGCGCCGTATTGGTTGACATACCCCGAGCTTGTGCGTCTTGCCGGCGGTGTACCGGTATTCGTTGACACAAAGGCTGAAAACGGCTTTAAGATTACACCGAACGAATTGAGAAGCGCGATCACGCCTCGTACGGTTGCTCTCATTTTCAATAACCCGAACAATCCGTCGGGCGCGGTTTATTCCGAGAAGGAAGTCAAGGCGCTCGCCGAAGTTATCGAAAAGACGAATGTGGCCGTCATTAGCGACGAGATCTACGAGATGTTGAATTATACGAATACGCCGATATATTCGATAGCAAAATATTCGGACAAACTAAAAGCGCAAACCATCGTTGTAAACGGCGTATCAAAAACTTATTCCATGACCGGTTGGCGTATAGGTTTTATCGCATGTGACGCGCGTCTAGCGTCCGCGATTTCCGGAATGCAGAGTCACATGACGTCCAACCCCAATACGATAGCGCAGTATGCGGCGGAAGCGGCGTATGCCGGTGAAGGCGGTCAGGAATTCTTGGCAAAAATGAAAAAGAGTTTTGACGGTCGTAGAAAACTTATCATGAAAAAGCTCGATGCGATCCCCGAGCTAAACTATGTCACTCCGCAAGGTGCGTTCTATATCATGGTAAACGTGAGCAAGTTGTTCGGCAGATCCATAAACGGAACGATCATCGGCTCGGCAATAGGGTTTGCACACGCACTACTCGATTCCATGGACGTTGCGGTAATTCCTTGCGAACCGTTCGGCGCGCCCGATTACGTGAGACTCAGTTATGCGGTTTCCGACGAGGACGTTAGCAAGGGAGTAGACAGAATAGCCGAATTTGTGAAGAAATTCGAGGCATAACGAGGCGGAGGTAATCAATGGAAAAGCATATATTACACAAGAGTAAGCGCACCGGACTTCTCGAAAGGGAAGAGCACGATTACGTCCTCAAAAACGTAACCGAACCGGAACTTTATCGCGGGATATTTGACTACGAAGAAGTGCCGAAAGTGGTTTTTAACGACCGCAAAGTGCCTATGAATCCCGCAGACGAGTGGTGGATCACCGATACAACGTTCCGTGACGGACAGCAGTCCAGTGCACCGCTCACGGTAAAGCAGATCGTCGATATTTATAAACTAATGGCAAGGCTTGGCGGTAAAAAAGGCATTATCCGCGCGAGTGAGTTTTTTCTATACAGCGAGAAGGATAAACAGGCGGTTAAGGCGTGCATGGACCTCGGGTTTGAATTTCCGGAGATCACGAGCTGGATTCGTGCGGACGAAAAAGATTTCAAACTTGTCAAAGATATGCACATAAAGGAAACGGGCATACTTGTCAGTTGTTCGGACTATCATATCTATAAGAAAATGAAGCTCGACCGCAAGGCCGCGCTCGAAAAATATCTTGCGATCGTCAAAGCCGCACTCGATAACGGAATAGTACCGCGTTGTCACTTCGAGGACATCACGCGTGCCGATTTTTACGGTTTTGTCGTGCCGTTTGCGAACGAGCTCATGCGCTTGTCGGAGGAATATAAAACCCCCGTCAAGATCCGTGCGTGCGATACACTCGGTTACGGTGTGACTTACCCCGGATCTTCGCTTCCGCGCTCGGTACAAGGTATTGTCTACGGCTTAAATTATTATGCGGGAGTACCGTCCGAGTGGCTCGAATGGCACGGACATAACGATTTTTACAAGGCGGTCGTAAATGCAACCACCGCATGGCTATACGGTTGTAGCGGAGTCAACTGTTCCTTGCTCGGAATCGGCGAACGCACAGGCAACTGTCCGACGGAAGCAATGTGCATAGAGTATGCGCAAATGAAGGGCACAACGGCAGGTATGAATCTAACCACCATAACCGAGATTGCTCAGTACTTCGAGCGCGAGATCGGTTACACGATTCCTCCGCGCACGCCGTTTGTTGGCAAAGCGTTTAACGCTACCCGTGCCGGCATACATGCGGACGGCTTACTCAAAGATGAAGAGATATACAACGTGTTCGACACGGCAAAGATCTTGGGCAGAAAGCCGTATGTTTCCATTTCCAACACGTCCGGACTTGCCGGTATCGCATATTGGATAAACGCTTATTACGGCTTGGAGGGTAAACATGCGGTTGAGAAAACCGACGACGTCGTCAAAGCGTTGAAAACTATGGTCGACGACGAATACGCCGCCGGCAGAAATACGGTCATGGGCGACGACGAGCTCGATTCCATGGTGCGCATTTTCGACAAAAATCTACACAAGCTGTTTAACGAACATATCGGTAGACGTTAAAAATCGATTCGGCGAAACGAGCGGTAAAATTTTCTATAAATTGTTAGAAAAATTTTTTGAAAACATACCAAATCGTCGCGGTTTTAATGTATAATATAGTTGAAGGAGCGATAGACTCTTTCTAAAACAAAGATAACATGGGGAGGACGAACAATGATCAGTATTATCTACGGAGTTAAGGGAAGTGGCAAGACAAAGCGTATTATCGACGCGGCAAACGAGCGTGCGCGCTCGACAAAGGGTAGCATAGTCTATATAACAGATTGTGCCGACCACTCCTCGGAAGTGGATAACTCAATTCGTTTTATCGACATCAAGCATTACGGACTCGCCGATGAAAACGGTGTTCTGTGCTTTTTGAAAGGTTTGCTCGCGGGCAACTATGATATTACGGACGTATATATCGACGGATTAGCAAAGTTTATTAAAAAGGACGTTTCCGAACTAAAATATGCGTTCGATCAGCTAGACCTACTCGGCACCGAATTCGACGTTACGTTCACTCTCACCGTTTCTGCGGAAGAAGTCCCCGATTTTATGCGCAGATACTTATAAAACAAAAGCCCGAAGCGGTGGCGAACAAGCTACACAGTGTCGGCAAAAGGAATTTACGAACTTGGATTTTATCAGCACGAGAAACCGTGGCCGTGTCGTCAGCGGAGCGGAAGCGGTAGTAAAAGGATTATCGGATGAGGGCGGTCTCTTCGTACCCGCCCTTTTTCCCAATGTGACGGAAGCCGAAATAAAAGCTATGGCGAAGATGACGTACTCGGAGCGCGCTGCACTTGTTATAGGCAAGTTTTTGCCCGAGCTTAAAGATCTATCGGAATATACGGAGAAAGCATATTCGCGTTTTGACGGAGATCCCGCTCCGGTTGTAAAATTAGACGAAGGCATGTTCATGCTTGAGCTGTGGCACGGACCTACGCATGCGTTCAAAGATATTGCACTCACACTTTTACCGCATCTCATGACGGGAAGCAAGGCGGTCACGGGAGAGAGGACGCGCACGCTTATTTTGGTTGCAACCAGCGGTGACACCGGCAAGGCGGCACTCGAAGGATTCCGCGACGTATCCGGTACGGATGTCATTGTATTCTATCCGTCGGGCGGAGTGAGCGAACTGCAAAAATTACAAATGATCACGCAAAAGGGCGACAACGTTTTTGTTTCCGCGATAAACGGCAATTTTGACGATGCTCAGACTGCGGTCAAAAAGATTTTTACCGACAATACGGTTGCGGACGAATTAAAACAGTACGGTTATGCGCTTAGCAGTGCTAACTCAATGAACTTCGGCAGACTTGTTCCGCAAATCGCATATTACTTTTCCGCGTATGTCGATCTCATGGACGCGGGGGAGATAGAATACGGCGACGAAGTGAATTTTTGTGTACCGAGTGGAAACTTCGGTAACATTTTAGCCGGTTATTATGCAAAGAGAATGGGATTGCCGATCGGCAAACTCATTTGCGCATCCAATCGCAACAACGTGCTTACCGATTTTATCGGGAGCGGAAAATACACGGCAAAACGCAAGTTTTACAAGACGACAAGTCCGTCTATGGATATTCTTGTCAGCTCAAATTTGGAAAGACTCGTGTTCGAGCTTTCGGGACGCGACGACGTACTTACCGCCGATCGCATGAAAAGTTTGCAGGAAACGGGTACCTACTCGATAACCGATGCCGAACTTTTCGAGATGCGTCGGACGTTTTGGGCGGAATGGGCCAACGAAGAAGAAGTAAAAGACACTATCGGCTACGAACTTGACGAGGACGGTTACATTATCGATACGCATACCGCGGTGGCAAAGTGCGTGACGGACAAGTACTATGAAGAGAATGACGACGATCGTCCCGTGGTTGTAGTTTCTACCGCAAGCCCGTACAAGTTTGCGGCGGACGTATATTCGGCAATCGGCGGAAAGCCGAATCCCGATCCGTTCAAGACGATCGAGATGTTAGAGGAAGAAACCGCACTGCCGGTGCCGGATTCTATAACCGAGCTTAAAAACTTGCCAAAACGTTTTACGGGAGTTATCGAGCCGAGCGACGCAAAACAAGCGGTGACGAATTACGCCAAGAATAAGAAAAATTAAGCAAACACCGAATAAAAATATAGTATAAGAAAGAATGACCGAGGACGAATATTTTATGGAAAACGAAGTTAAAACCGAAAAGAAGCCCGTAATATTCAGCGCGTTAAAGCCTACCGGTGACCTTACGATAGGCAACTATATAGGCGCGCTTAAAAATATGATTGCGCTATCAAAAGATTATGACTGTTATTATGCGGTGGCAGATCTACACAGCCTTACCGTGGCTAACGCACCGGCGGATTTGAGGCGCAGGACTACCGAGTTTTTAGCCATGTTTTTGGCAATAGGGCTTAATCCCGACGAGAGTACGTTGTTCATCCAGAGCCACGTCCCTGCTCATGCGGAACTTGCATGGGTACTAAATTGCTACACGCAATTCGGCGAAGCAAAGCGCATGACGCAATTCAAAGACAAGAGCAAGAAAGCACCCGAAAACGTGAACGTAGGCCTGTTTGCTTACCCCACGCTCATGGCAGCAGATATTCTTTTGTACCAAGCCGAACTAGTGCCTATCGGTAAGGACCAAAAACAACACTTAGAGCTTGCGCGCACGATCGCGGAGCGGTTTAACGGCAAATATTCCCCGACGTTCGTCGTGCCGGACGGATTTTATCCGAAGACGGGTGCGAAGATATATTCGCTACTCGACCCCACGGCAAAGATGGGCAAGACCGATGACAACACTGCAGGTACGGTATTCCTTCTCGATGATGCGGACACGATCATGCGTAAATTTAAACGTGCGGTCACGGACAGTGGTAACGAGATCAAGTTTTCCGCAGACAAACCCGGAATCAGCAACCTTCTCACGATCTATTCGACGTTCGGCGGTATGAGTATCGCGGCTGCCGAGAAAGAATTCGAGTCTTCGGATTATGCTACGTTCAAAACACGCGTCGGCGAGTGTGTAGTCGAATATTTTAGACCGATCAGAAAGAAATACGACGAGATTATCGCGGACAAGACATACCTTAGCGAAGTCATGAAAAAAGGTGCGGATAATGCGGCCCGAGTTGCTTATCGCACGCTAAACAAAGTTTATCGCAAAGTCGGACTCGTTCCGAGAGTGTTCTAGGCCGGTATGTACGGTTACGTCACACCGGTAAAAGATACGTTGCGAAAACAAGATTACGTCTTGTTTCGTGCGTTTTATTGCGGAGTATGCGTGGAAACAGGCAAAGGCTACGGCTCGCTCGCTCGGTACACCACATCGTACGATATTGCGTTTTTGGCTGCGCTCGCTCACGATGCCTTGAATCAGCCCGTCGAATTCGAAGTGACGGGGTGCCTTGGCAATCCGTTCACAAAAAAAGCGATGGTAAAACAAAATCCGCTACTTACGCGAATAGCCGCCGCAAATATTTTATTGGCGTACTACAAGGTGCTCGACGATGTTATCGACGGTGGCGGAGCAAAAAAGCGCATTATACAGCGCGCATTAAAAAAGTCGTACCAAACGGCAAAGACCGTTTTACCGGAAGTCGACACGATTATATCAGATCGCTACACACAACTTCGTGAAAAAGAAAAGAACGGAGAGAAAAGTATCGACAGAGCTGCCGATCCGTTCGCATTACTGCTAAAAGAGACCGTAAACACCGTACTGGGTGGCAAGGCAGACGAAAACTTGTCGGGGCTATGCTACAATATAGGCAAGTTTGTCTATCTTATCGATGCGCTTGACGATATAGCGGACGATGCTAAGTCCGGCAATTACAATCCGTTCATATCGGCATACGGTGACTTTGTCGGCAGAAAAGATTTTTTTGAGAGCCACTATGCGGACATCGGATTTATTATAAATTCCACAATCAATCGTGCGATAGAGTGTTTTAACAGAATGAATTTTACACAGAGTTATTCGCTCCTTCGTAATATCGTGCACGAAGGGCTAAGAGCAAAAGCCACGGAAGTGCTGGGATCGGACAAGAAGATACCCGCACCAAAAATATAAATTGTTTTTCAAAGATTTTGACAGTATTTTCATTATAGCAACACGATTTGCTGTTATGATATAATAGAAAGCATGCGAATGATCGCACATGAGGAGTTAGTATGAAAAACCCCTACGAAATTTTAGGATTAACCGAAGAAACCTCGTTCGAGGAACTTCAAAAACGTTATGAAGAATTAAAAGCCGAGTATAGCGAGGGCAGATTCCAATCTGGTGAAGCCGGAACCGAGGCTGCACGCAAGCTAAACGAGCTCGAACAGGCTTGGTATGAGATTCAGGCAAAACACGAGGCCGAAGAAGCTAAAAGTGAGACGGGCGGAAATGATTTTGCATACGTCAACAAGCTAATTAAAGAGCAGAAGTATGATGAAGCTCAGGCGGTACTTGACGCCATGACCGTGCGCGAAGGCGAATGGCATTACTATCAGTCGATAATTTACTACAAGCGCGAATGGTTGTCGGAGAGTAAGAAACAGCTTGAAACGGCGGTAGAATGCGATCCTACAAATCAAAAATACAAGACCGCTCTCGAAAAATTAAACATCGTTATCGGATCCGCTCAGACCGATCCAAAGACTTTGGGACAGGACACGATAGGCGACGATCCCAACATGGTACAACAGCAACAGAGTGACTTTTTGTCAAATTGCTGTCTTGCGTACTGCCTAACTTCGTTGTGTTGCGATTGCACACGTTGTTGTATGTAAAATGGAGAGACGGGAGAGAACTCGGCGAATAACGTATTCCGCCGTCGCAACAGCAATTGCCGTGATTGCGGTACTTCTGTCTAACTATACGCCGATGCGCATAGTCCCGCTAATTTTCGCTTCGCTTGCGATCTATATCGCTTGCGTGAGGTGCGGAATAGTATTTGGAATAGTTGCCGCCGTGGCATCGGTACTTATAGCATTTGCATTGGGCGGAGTGGGGACTACGTTTTTGTTTTTATGTATAGCGTTCGTTCCGTATGCGTTTGTTGCATACTTCATGCGCAAACTGTCTTACAACGTAACGTGGCAAGCGTTAGTCCGCATCGCAGTGTCGGCAGTGCTTTTTGCCGTCGCTTTTACCGTGATGGCATATCTTACCGATTACGTCGCGGGGACTTCGTTTATGACCATAATCGAAAAAATTGGTAAAGTGTGGGCGATACTGCTCGTTACCGTAGCGGCATTACCCGTTGACCTGTTTTTTTCGTTCGGTGCAGAACGCATAGTTAGGTTGCTAAAGTAGCATATAAAAAATACATACAGTTATAAATATATTATAGAAGGGGAAAGAAATGCCGTTTTTTATCGTAAGAAACGATATAACAAAAATGCACGTCGATGCAATAGTCAATGCCGCCAATAATTCGCTTATGGGTGGTGGCGGAGTTGACGGTGCGATTCACGCAGCCGCCGGCCCCGAACTTGACAACGAATGCGAAAAGCTTCACGGGTGCGAGACGGGACAAGCAAAGATGACCGGCGCGTACAATTTGCCGTGCAGGTATATTA
>CAVEYH010000039.1:0-7946 GCA_963620055.1 bacterium
GTATTTGATGTCAAAATTTAGAGTAAAATTTTTGATTTTAAGGCACTCAAATTTCTAAAATTTAAATTTTAGCAAAAGCCTTGAAATGCCCGAAATTACTGGGTTTTAGCCACTTTTTAGATAAAAAAAATGAGAGCGAAATTCGCTCTCAAATTTGGTAGGAGTGAGTGGACTCGAACCACCGACCCCCACCTTATCAGGGTGGTGCTCTAACCAGCTGAGCTACACTCCTATAAATACTGTCGATCACGTTTCTCTACGAATAGAGAGTTGTGGTGGAGGTAAACGGGTTCGAACCGTTGACCCCCTGCTTGCAGGGCAGGTGCTCTACCAGCTGAGCTATACCCCCACAACTGATCGACAGCCTATACATAATATCAAATATCGAAAGTTTTGTCAAATAAAATTCGCATATTTTTTATAAAAAATAATATTTTTTTTGAGAACGAATTTTTGTCTATAAAATCGAGCTTGATATGAGCCAAATCATAGGCATATCACAATCAATCTTTTTTATCCGCATAGAGCGGATTGACGTTCATTCTCCAATCGAGTTCACCGCGATCGACAGCATTCAGCATTACGGTAGAGCTTGCCAAGTTTGTCGCAAGCGGAATGTTTTGCACGTCACAGAGACGGAGTAGGGCAGACACGTCCGGTTCGTGCGGTTGTGCAGTGAGCGGATCGCGCAAAAAAATTATGAGGTCAAGTTCGTTTGCCGCGATCATTGCGCCGATTTGCTGGTCACCGCCCAGCGGACCGCTTTTCATACGTCTGATACTAAGCCCGGTTTCACCCATAACCAGCGTACCGGTTGTACCGGTAGCGTACAGCGTGTGTTTTTTAAGTACGTCCTTATATTTCATAGCCAGCGAAATCATATCGTTTTTTTTCTTGTCGTGAGCTATAAGTGCAATATTCATTTAAGTTTTCTCCTTGTAATAAGTCGGATAGATTTGAGTTGTAGTTATTAGTCTTTTTCACCCGACGGAGGATCGAGAAGAACGTCGCGAGAAACTGCAGTTGCTTTAACGGGGTATCCCGCTTCGTCAAACTCGATTTTTTGCAAGTTCATATACCTTGTCGCAGGCTCGGCATTCGGGTTGTGTTCCTTTAGTGCGTGATAACAACACCAAATATCCTTGCCGTCCGGAGACTGGAAAAACGAAGCGTGACCGGGGCCGTACGCTCCCATGCCTTTTGTAAATATCGGTTCGGGATGTTTTACCCATGCGGATTTTGACACATAGTCACCGCCGACATATTCCAATAGACCTAAGCAGTAATCGTCTGACCAACAGCCGTTAGCCGAGTAGATAATGAATAAGTGGCCCTTATTTTCCACGAAGAATGCGCCTTCGACGATATAATTGCCGTCGGAATATGGTGGAACCATTTCCCACGGATATTCAGCCTGTGCGATGCGAACGTGTTTTTCACCGCGCTTATTCGGGGCATCGAGATAAGCTATCTCCAATACCTGCATGCCTTCATCTACACGTGAGTAACATACGAGTTGTCGCTTGTCCGGTAGAGTGTATACGGTCGGATCGATCGCAAACAATGTTTTGTTGTCTAGAAATCCCGAAAATTCGAACCCATCAAACGGATCCGAAGTTTTTGATCTTAGCACAAAAAGATTTTTGATATACGAGTCGGGACTAGTCAGCCCGCTTGTGTAGATATAGAATTTGCCGTCCGGAGCTTCATGCATTTCGGGGGCCCACACACAACCGAAAACGTTCTTATTGTCGATACGATAAACCACGCACAACTCTCCGTCGCAAATGTCTGCGGCATGACGTGACCGACGTATTTCCACGCGATCTCCGCGAGTGCACAGAGTGTAATAATACCCTGTGCGCGCACAATAAGTCATAAAAGGATCTGCCCAATCGGACTTAGATACGGGATTAGAAATTTTCATCATATTCGTCTCTCCTTATAGGTGGTAGCATAGAAAATTATTTTGAATGCTGTTCATCATAAAAAAGTGTACCATATTTATGATAAACCGTCAACATCAAACGCATAAAATTCAAGTAAAAAAACAAAAAGCAACCGCAACGAAGCACATGCTCCGTTGCGGTTGTATCGAGTCAAATAAATTTATTTTAGTAAGCTCTGCCAAAGTAGATTTTTTTCTTTGCCGGTTTACCGCAAACGACACATTTGTCGCCGACAGGAGTTTGATCGAACGGCATATTGCGAGTAGTGACCTGCATATCGGCTTTCAGCTTGTCCTCGCACTCACGGCAACCGCACCACATACCTAAACCGAAGTTGCCGGTATCGACGGCTTCACGCAATTCATCCGTGTTATGTACGACCTTAATATGCGAGTTGAGATGTTCGAGAGCCTTGTTATACATATTTTCATGAATATCATGTAGGAGTGCGGGTATCTCGTTTTCGATGCCATCCAAAGCGAGCGTAAACTTTTCACCGACTTTATCGCGACGCGAATAAGTAGCCACACCGTTTTCAATGTCGCGCGGTCCGATCTCAATACGCACCGGAACGCCCTTCATCTCATATTCGTTGAACTTCCAACCGGGCGAGTTGTCGCTGTCGTCGAGTTTTACGCGTATGCCGGCCGCTTTTAGCTTGTTATAAACTTCCTCGGTCTTTTCCGTTACACCGCCCTTGTGTGCCGCAATAGGGATAATGACGACTTGAGTAGGCGCGACATAAGGAGGCAGGCACAGTCCGCGTTGATCACCGTGCGTCATAATGATTGCACCGATCATGCGGGTAGAAGTGCCCCACGAAGTTTGGTACGGATGTTTATGAGTACCGTCCTTGTCGAGGAATTTGATATCGAATGCTTCGGAGAAGTTTGTGCCGAAGTAGTGAGAAGTGCCGGCTTGCAAACTCTTGCCATCGTGCATCATCGCTTCCATTGAATAAGTAGCCTGTGCGCCGGCGAATTTTTCTTTTTCGGATTTTTGGCCTACAAGTACGGGGATAGCGAGCACGTTTTTAGCGAATTCCTCATATACGTGAAGCATTTTCAGCGTCTCTTCCTGCGCCTCTTCAGGCGTAGCATGTAGTGTGTGGCCTTCCTGCCACAAGAATTCCGAAGTGCGGAGGAACGGACGAGTTGTCTTTTCCCAACGGACGACGTTAGCCCATTGATTGATCAGCATCGGCAGATCGCGATATGACTGCACCCACTTTGAGTACATTTGGCAAATGATTGTCTCACTGGTAGGACGGATCACCAGTTTTTCGGCCAAAGGAACATCACCCACATGTGTAACGAGCGCAACTTCGGGAGCGAATCCTTCGACATGTTCCGCCTCTTTTACAAGATAACTGTATGGTATTAGCATAGGGAAGTAAGCATTTTGATGTCCCGTAGCCTTAAAGCGCGCGTCCATCTCATGTTGAATGTTTTCCCAAATAGCGTAACCATAGGGGCGAATGACCATCGTACCCTTGACAGGACCGTAATCGACGAGCTCGGTTTTTAGCACCACGTCAGTGTACCACTGTGCGAAATCGTTTTCAATATCGGCGATCTCTTGAACAAATTGTTTTTCTTTAGCCATACAAATATACTCTCCGTAAATTATACCTAATGCTATGTGCGATAAAATGTCGTACTTAGTTATTATAACCGAAATATGAGTCTAATGTCAATCGCTTGCACCGTATGAGGGGAATAAATATCGCATCGGAGCCAACATTATATCATAACCGTGCACATAACGAACAGTAATGGTACATAAACGGATTGACAATACAATGCAACTGTGGTATAATGTTTCGGTATGGCAAACGGTGAGAGCGCAAGCCGAAAATAAAACACCGCGGGTGAGAGTTTGGCCCACGGAAAAGAGGTGTTATTATGAATAAAGACAGGACGTTATTCACCAGCGAATCGGTGACGGAAGGCCACCCGGACAAGGTTTGCGACCATATTGCCGACTCGGTACTCGATGCCGCACTTGCGGCCGATCCTATGAGCCGTATAGCATGCGAAGTATGTTGCACGACAGGGCTTGTTCTTGTCATGGGCGAGTTTACCACGGAGAGTTATATTGACATACCGAAGATCGTGCGTGAAACAGTGAAAGAAATCGGCTACACCGATGCAAGCTACGGATTCGATTACAAAACTTGTTCAGTATTAACCACGATTGACGAGCAGTCTGCAGATATTGCCATGGGGGTAAACAAGGCACTCGAAGCGCGTATCGGCGAAACGGATCGTGCGGACGAAGAGGGTGCGGGCGATCAGGGCATGATGTTTGGTTACGCTTGTCGCGAAACGGAAGAACTTATGCCGCTCCCGATTATGCTCGCGCACAAGCTTACGCGTAAGCTGGCAGAACTGCGCAAAAGCGGTGAAATTTCTTATCTCCGTCCGGACGGCAAAGCACAAGTTACCGTCGTATACGAGGACGGTAAGCCGGTAGCGGTTGATACCGTTGTTGTTTCTACTCAGCATGCGCCAGGGGTCGATCATTCAGTGCTTGAAAAAGATATTATCGAAAAAGTTGTGCGTCCGGTTGTCACGGATAAATGGCTTACAAAAGATACAAAATACTATATAAATCCGACCGGGAACTTTGTTATTGGCGGACCTCAGGGCGATAGTGGACTTACGGGCAGAAAGATTATTGTCGACACTTACGGCGGAATGTGTCCGCACGGTGGCGGAGCATTCAGCGGTAAGGATCCCACTAAAGTTGATCGTTCGGCTTGCTACTATGCGCGCTATGTGTGCAAAAATATAGTTGCGGCAGGACTTGCGGACAGATGCCAACTTCAGGTGGCATACGCCATCGGTAAGGCAAAACCGGTCTCGCTAAATATCGAGACGTTCGGTACGGGCAAATATACTGACGAACAAATTTTAACCGCCGTAGAAAAAGTATTCGATTTTCGCCCGTATAGTATCATACAACAGCTTGACCTAAGAAAACCGATATATGCAGCAACATCGAATTACGGGCACTTCGGTAATCCTGCTTTTTCATGGGAAAAGACGAACAAAGCGGACGAGCTAAAAAAGGCGATTAAATAGTGAATATACGCGGTGACATCGACGAGATACGTTTCCGCAACGAAGAAAACGGGTTTACCATCGTAGTACTTGACGTAGAGGGCGAACCCGTTATTTCCGCGGGTGTTTTTCCGCCCGTCGTAGAAGGACAAACCATCGTTCTCAACGGCGAATATGTCATGCATCCTAAATACGGAAGACAGTTTAAGGCGAATAAGTGTGAGATAGAAAAGCCGTCAGGAATAGACGGCATCGTTCGTTATCTCGGGAGCGGATTAATAAAAGGTATAGGCCCCGCGCTTGCGCTAAGACTTGTTTCGACATTCGGTAAAGATACGTTTTCCGTGATCGAAAACTCACCGAGTAGGCTAGCGACGGTCAGAGGCATCAGCAAACAAAAAGCGCAGGAAATAGCCAAAGCATACGGTGAAATCAAAGAAATGCAAGATGCGGTCATGGCGCTTCAGTCTTTTGACATACCGCTTGGCACCGCATTAAAGATCTACAAAGTTTACGGCAAAGCTACCGCAGATACCGTAAAAAAAAATCCGTATCGTCTTATCGAAGATGTCGACGGTATAGGCTTTATTACCGCAGACAAAATAGCGATAAAGGTAGGAATCGAGCGTGACAGCGAATTTAGAGTTGCCGCAGGTATCATTTACACATTAAAAGAGAAAGTATCGAAAAGCGGAGATACTTGCTACCCGAAAGAGGACACGATAAAGGAAACTTCGTCACTTCTCGGCACTGATGAAGATCTTGTGCGCTCGGTTGCGGAAAATCTTATATTCGAACGCAGAATTAAGTTCACCGAAGCTGCAGACACAGAAGTGTATGTTCTTCCGGCAGTGTATCGCACGGAAAAAAACGCGGCAGTATTACTTCGCAGACTTATCGATTCGCAAGACGCCACAGTTTACGACGTGACCGGCGATATTGCCTCATACGAAAAAATCAATCACATAACGCTTGCGCCTAACCAGCGTGAGGCAGTGAAAGCAGCCGTGACCTCGGGTGTTGCACTTGTAACCGGCGGACCGGGTACGGGCAAAACCACGATCATAAAGTGCATAATCGATATACTCGACAACATAGGCAAAAAAGTCATACTTATGGCACCTACGGGCAGAGCGGCAAAGCGCATGAGTGAAGCCACAGGACGCGATGCCAGCACGATCCACAGAGCTTGTAAATTCGGTGGAACTACGGTCGGTGACGGAGAACCGCTAGCATGCGACGCAGTCATAGTCGACGAGTTTTCCATGGTAGATATTTTCTTATTCGAAGCATTGCTAAAAAAGTTACAGCAAGGGACGAAACTCGTGCTTGTCGGCGATAAAGACCAGTTGCCAAGCGTCGGAGCGGGCAACGTGCTTGCCGACATTATGCACTCGGGAGAAATCGAATGTGTCACGCTCGACAGAATTTACCGTCAGGCGGGAGAGAGCTTGATTGTTACTAATGCGCATGCGGTCAATCACGGCGAAATGCCGATTATCGATGATAAGACACGAGATTTTTTCTTCCTTCCGTTGTCGGACCCCGAACGTATCGCACAAAAAACCGCAGACATGGTAGAACGTGCGGCAGGCTTTATAGACGTTACGCCAGACAGAGTGCAAGTATTGTGTCCGCGTAAAAACGGCGCGGCAGGTTCGGTCAATATCAACAAGCTACTTCAAAATCGTCTTAACCCTTCTTCCGGCGGCCCCACCGTCGAGGACGAAGACTACACCTATCGTGAGGGCGACAAAGTCATGCACGTAGTGAACAATTACGATTTGGAGTGGAAGATTGCCAGCGGATATAACTATCGCGAAGGGACGGGCGTATACAACGGGGACATAGGCACAATACGCGAGATAAATAAAAACCGCGGTGACATGACCGTCGAGTTTGAAGACGGCAGAGTGGCGGTCTATACACCCGACATTTACAATCAATTAGTGCTTGCATATGCAATAACCGTACACAAGAGTCAGGGTAGCGAGTTTGATGCGAT
Source organism: bacterium (assembly GCA_963620055.1). Lineage (GTDB taxonomy): Bacteria > Bacillota > Clostridia > Christensenellales > Pumilibacteraceae > UBA10677. The sequence goes on from CAVEYH010000039.1 coordinate 7,020, forward strand.
AGTCATGCCGATTACCGCCGGTGGCCCAATGATAATGACAAGAAATCTTTTGTATACGGCGATCACGCGAGCAAAAAAAATGGTAGTGCTTATCGGCGACAAGTACAATATAAAAAAGATGGTCGATAACAATTACGTTGCAAAGCGTTATTCGCTTCTTACTGGCTTTATCGCGGAGGCAAAACGTGATTCGAAATTATTGTTTGGGAATAGCTGAACCGAGGATTGACGACAAAAGTACGCATAAATCACAAAAACCGCCAAAGACAATGCGCTAAGGCTATAAATTGTTGACAAAAAAGCCTTGACGGATTACAATAGAAAGCAATTACACACATTTTTCGCAAGCTAAACAAGGAACAGAATTTATGCTGGAATTTCTCAAAGAAAAAACCGATGAAAAGGCAGAGACGTTCGCGTTATACGATGGCGGTGAAGTTGTCGCGCGCGCGATTATATCCGGCACAAGCCTTGAAAAAGTAGAGTACAAAGACATCGAATCGAACAAAAAGTACGGAGATTTTCTTTTGCGTTCGACCGCATTCGTCATGAAAAATCGCGGAAGAGATCTTACGGTAAAATTTACGGACGACAGATTGACCGTGCTCGGTTTCAACGTTACGGAAAACGGTGAAATGAAAGCGGACGGCTGGAAATTAAATCTCGACAAATGCGGAGGTTGTAACCTATGATGACCGATATTGAAATAGCGGATTCTACAAAATTAAGACCGATAACAGAAATAGCGAACGGCTTGGGAATAGACGGCGACAACCTTGAATGTTATGGAAAATACAAGGCAAAAGTTACTAAGTACGGAAAAAAGCAAGGTAAACTCGTGTTGGTGACGGCAATAAACCCGACACCGGCAGGAGAGGGTAAAACCACGGTTTCGATAGGACTTGCCGACGGATTAAAAAAGACGGG
>CAVEYH010000040.1:0-7907 GCA_963620055.1 bacterium
GGAAGCACTCTCGACGCATGATAATCGTCAAACAATTTACCGCCGAATTCGAGGTAAAGTTTACCGCCGAACTTGTCGATACGCTCGCGGATTCGTTCCGATTGCATTTTAAGATACTTGTCGTTGTCAAAACCCTGTTTAATCATAAAAAATATGCTCCGATCTTCTTTCAGTAAAAATTTTTAATCAACCTATAAATTATAACACAATGCCGTGACTTTGACAAACAGAAAATCACGGCCGAAAAAAATTTTTTTGTAAATTTTAGGCTCGTAGGTAAGCCTTATAATTCGAGTGCGGTCAGTCACTCCCCCCTCCGTCACAAAAAGCGACATCGCGATTTAGTTTTATACCGAGTCTGACTACGGCATATAAAGCCACTATATATAAAAATCTAGCCTTGTTCGGTGCTTGTAGAGTCTGTCGTCGGCTCGATTTTTTCGGTTTTTAGTAGATCACGCATATACTTTATCACCATGACCGCGACGAATATCACGACTACCGCCTCGGTTATGGGCATCGCTAGCCACACGGCGGAAGGCGTAATGAGTGGTAGCGTCAAAATTAGTGTACCGCTGATGACTAGTCCGCGCGCAACCGACACAACAAACGCCGCAACGGGGCGCATTATCGATTGAAAGAAGTACGTCGAGAACACGTTGAACGGTAGTAGTAGGAATGATACCGAGTAAGTCCTGATTATCGCGGGTGCGATCTCGAGTATCGAATCCGTCGGACTCATGAACACACGTATATACATGTTCGGCACGGCTAGGCTGAGTCCCGTCCAAAATACCGCCACAACGGCACTTGTTAACAGCGCGTATTTTAACGTTTCTTTTATTCTACTCGGCTTGCCGGCTCCGTAATTTACCGAGAAAATCGGTTGTGCCGCCTGCCCCACGCTGTACGAACAACACTGTGCAAACGTGCTTATGTTGATAATCGTGCCGTACACCGCGAGCGCATCCGAGCCTAGGTACTTCATAATTTGGCGGTTAAACACGACCGTCAAAATTCCCATGGCGACATCGACAAAGAACGACGAAAACCCTGCCGAAGAGATCTCGCAAATTTTCTTCATGCAACCGCTCGGACGGACGAGTTTCAACGTGTTATTCTTCTTGAAAAAATGCATGAGTAGCACTATGAACGAGATCACCGAGCCAAGTGCCGTCGCAAGCCCTGCACCGAAAATACCCATATTTAGCCCGAATGTAAAGAAAATATCACCGAAAATATTGAATATACCGCCTGCCAAAACGCCTATCGTTGCGAGTAGCGGATCTCCGTCGTTGCGAAGAAAAGACGACAGCATTTGGTTGAACAAAAACAGCGGAAAGACGTATTTTATCGGCCGTAAATATGTGCACGCAAGCTCTAAAATACTCTCGTCCGATGCACCGAAAAACGTGAGTACGGGGCGTTCAAACAATAGTAGCGCGATCCACGCGACTACGCCTAAAACCACGGAATAAACGACTGCGACGGTAAAATACTCGTTGCCGTCGTCACCGTCACTCGATTTACCTCGAATGGCACTGAAAATTACGCTACCGCCGATACCGGTAAATAGCCCTAAACTAAATATTATATTCCAAAGTGGCGCAACCACGGCAAGCGCGGCCGCACCGTCGGGTCCCTGATACTGTCCCACTACCGCCAAATCGACAAGACTGTAAATACAGCCTATCAGCGCACTGCCGAACGCCGATGCCAGATACCTAAAATAGGTAGTTTTGATTTTTCCGTTAAGTAAATCCATTGTCCTCTCAAAAAATAAAACCGAACAAAATCCGGATATCTCAATCCGCATCTTGTCCGGTTGTCGCTTCTCTTTGAGCGGCTCACCCTCCGATGAACTGTCGCTATTTTACCACGGTAAATTTTTATAGTCAAGCGTTATTCGCACTTTACCGTCCGCTATTTATAGCATTTACAACTTTTTTATAGCCGTTTCGTTGTCGCTCCACAATCGTTTTGTGATCGTTTTTCGTGACCGTTTTCACAGCCGTTTCGTGACTTTCTATAAGGTATAAGCCGAGCCAAAAAAACCGCTCTGCCGTTAGTCGATCTCTGCCTCGAGTCTTGCCGTCTGGTCCGCTATACGAAGCGCATCTATCATCTCGTCAATGTCGCCGTTCATGAACGTTTCGAGCGAATACAGAGTCAAATTGATGCGGTGATCGGTGACACGGCCTTGCGGAAAGTTGTATGTGCGTATGCGCTCCGAACGATCGCCGGTGCCGACCTGTGCACGGCGATTCTGCGAATATTCCTTGTCCGCGTCCTCCTGCATCTTGTCGTAAAGCTTGCTCTTTAACACCTTCATTGCTTTGTCGCGGTTCTTTATTTGCGAACGCTCGTCCTGACACTGCACGACAATTCCCGTCGGAATGTGCGTGATTCTGATCGCAGATTCCGTCTTGTTGACGTGCTGGCCGCCTGCTCCGCCGGATCTGTACGTATCGATCTTAAGGTCTTTTTCGTTGATCTCGACCACTACGTCCTCGACCTCGGGAAGTACCGCCACCGTCACCGTCGAAGTATGTATTCTGCCCTGCGACTCGGTATCCGGCACACGCTGGACACGATGCACTCCGCTCTCGAATTTTAGGCAAGAGAACACACTGTCGCCGCTCACCGAGAACACGGCTTCTTTCACTCCGCCAAGCTCCGTCGCATTGATATCGACGTCCTCGACCTTAAAGCGATGTTTTTCGGCAAACATCTTGTACATGCGCATGAGGTCCGAGGCAAACAGAGCAGCTTCGTCACCGCCCGCGCCCGCACGGATCTCGATAATGACGTTCTTCTCGTCGTTGGGATCGACGGGAAGTAATAAAATTTTGAGTTCTCCCTCGACCTTCTCTCTCTCCGTTTTCTTTTCGTCAAGCTCGGCTTTGGCAAGCTCGGCAAGTTCCTTGTCGCTGTCGTCCGTCGCCATAACTTTTAGATCCTCGATCTCCTTGTCGAGTGCAACCAACTTGTCGTAAGTCTCGACAACCGGCTCGATCTCCGAACGTTCTTTGACGAGTTTCGTCCATTCCTTGTTGTCGGCAATGATCTCCGGCTTTACAATAAGCTCGGTGAGTTCGTTATACTTTTTCTTGATTCCTTCCAGTTTCTCAATGTTCATTACAACACATTCTCCGTCGTTTTCTTCTCGGCGATAATCACCCTGTCGTTTCCGCCGTAGTCCTTTACGCAAACGATGTTTTCAAAATCTTTTTCGAGTAGTTTCGTTACGTCCTCGCGCTGATCGTAACCGATCTCCAAAAACAGCACTCCGCCGTCATTCAAAAATGCGCTCGCCTCACCTGCAATCGTTCTGTAAAAATCCAGTCCGTCCTCTCCGCCGTCCAGCGCAAGCATCGGCTGGCACTTGACCTCGGGCTGAAGCGTCTCGATCTCCGCATGACGAATGTACGGAGGGTTGGAAACGATCACGTCGAATGTCCTACCGGTCAAGGCACTAAACCCGTCCGACTTTATAACTTCCGCATGTACCGGCTCGAGATTGTGTTTTGCCACGCCTAACGCGCTGTCGCTTATGTCCGACGCGGTGACAGCGGATTTAGTATTTTCCGCGACGGCACGAGCGATACAACCGCTCCCCGTCATGAGGTCTAACACACTCTTGCCCTCTCCGCCGTTATTTTTATTAAGATATTTTATCACTTCATCCGCAACGATCTCGGTATCGAGACGCGGAACGAGTACGTTCTCGTCGACGTAAAGCTTGATGCCGTAAAAGTCAGAGCGTTTTATAATGTAATCGAGCGGTATGCCCTTGACTCGCTTGTCCACGAGTTCCGCCACGCGCCTGTAGTCTGCAAGCGTGGTTTTTTCGATGCTACTCAGTTCTCCGCGCTTGCGACGAAGTGCCGCCGCTATCAGCCAATCGACCTCGGCATCCTCGGTAACTCCGGCTTTTGTCAGTCTCGTCTTGACTAGTCTTTTTAGTTCCGGCATGGTAAACTCGCCGAATTTATGCGGTTGTATGCTTTGGTCCTCGTCCATCTCGCGCACGAGGTTAAAACTCACGATTGCGACTTCCGCCATGTCCGTTTCGGGCGGATAAGTGGTCAGACGTTGCAGTGCAAGTCCCGGCGCGCGCAAAACGTTGGTAAACTTGTTGTCCGGAAGCTTCGCCAAAAATCTCAACAGTTCGTACGACAACCCCGCAACCAACGGCAACAGTAGTAGCCTTACACCCATTCTGCCGAACACACCAATATTGTCCCAGCCTAAAATCGACAGTATCCATGTAGCCAGCGAAAACACCAAAATCGACACGACCATGACGAAAAACAAGAATGTCGTTCCGCAACGATTGTGCTTTGTCGAGCATTTCTGCACGTTCTCGGGCGTTAGTTCGAATCCGCGCTCGAAACAATTGATCGTGCGATGCTCCGCACCGTGATACATAAACGTTCTGCGTATGTCCTTTACTCGCGAAACTATGAACAAGTACAGCACGAAAATAACAATACGTATCATGCCTTCTATCAGCGATTTCCATAATATCCACAGCGAAACCTTGCTTATATCTACTCCGCACGCACCGATCAGTTTTTCTACCATGTCGGCAAGAAACGACGGCAACAGCATGAACAACGCGATCGCAAGCACTAACCCGAGTGCCGTAGCCACGGCAAACGATCCCGTACTCGGCGTGTCGTCCTCGGGATAAATCACTTCCGCACTTTTTAATAGTACGCCCGTTCCGCTAATCAACGACTTTACGAATGCCACAACCCCGCGTAAAAGCGGTACATGCGAATACCAACGCTTTGACTTGAGCCGTTTCGTCTCGGTGAGAATGTCACCGCTCTCGGTGCGCACCGCCATAGCCATCGACGTCGCGCCCTGCATCATCACGCCTTCCATCAGCGCTTGTCCGCCTATAAGCGTCCTCTTAACTTTTACTTCTTTTTCTTTCAATTTTAATCCTCAATCGTTTCTAAAAAACTGCAAAAAGATTTTTACTCTCTATCTCGACATATAACCCACGGCAATCTAACCTAACCCGAAGGCATACCCCTCCACTCGTCATACCGCCGGCGAAGGCGCAAACCATAGCCGAATGATCTAGCCGAAGGCGAAAAGATATAATATAACATGCGTACGTCAGACGAACAAATACATAAAAGTTATGCTTGTCGTACGTCCGACGGACAAATACATAAAAGCACGAAAAAGATGCCATCCGGTTTATGCAAGGGACGTGAGTAACCCCACATAAAAAGAAAAACCATACGCTTGCACTAACTTAGGCGAAGGTATGGTTATTCGTTTCCAAAATTGCGGTATGTTATCTACCGAAACGACGATTGAACTTGTCGATACGTCCGCCGGTCTCGACCTGTTTCTGCTTGCCGGTGTAGAACGGATGGCATTTTGAGCAAACGTCGAGTTTAAGAACATCGCCTTTCTTTGTCGTGCCGGTTACGAATGTAGCTCCGCAAGCGCACACGGCAGTGACTTCATGATAATCCGGATGTATATCTTTTTTCATTGTACTATCTCCTGAATTTTTCTTGCATAGTCTATTATAATACTAATTTATAACCCTTGTCAACCGTTTTTCAAGGGTTTTGAATGTAACCTGCCATATTTTTTTCGGTTTTTACGTCGTTTTTGCAGATTTTTTCCGCCCCTCACGTTATAAACCAAAACTAACAAATGCAAACGCCCTAAAATCGCTAGTTTTTGAACACCATGTTGCGGATGTCCTCTACCCTAGCACGGACTCGTTCGTCCTTGGCAATGAGACCTACAACCTTGTTTTTTGCGTGCATGATCGTAGTGTGATCGCGCCCGCCCATGATCGCGCCGATCGAGGTCAGTGGCAGTGGCAACAGCTCGGAAATGAGGTAAATGCAGATCATTCTCGGTTCGACGATCTCTTTGTCACGCTTTTTGCCGAGAAGGTCACCCTTGCTCACGTTGGGATAGAGTTTTAGCGTGGCTTCGATAATGTCCTCCGCCTCGACCGCCTCTTCCTGCGGTTTGTGATCGTCCTTACATGCCTCGGTAGCGATATCAAGACTGATCGGCTTGTCGTAGAGTTTTCCGAGCAAAATGACCTTGTTAAGCAAGCTCTCCATCTCACGAATGTTGCTTCCGTCGCGTTGAGCCATGTAGGTCAACACTTCTTGCGGAACTTGGCACTTAAGTAATTGCGATTTCTTTTGCAGAATCGCGATACGTGTCTCGAGATCCGGTGGCTGAACGTCCGCTATAAGTCCCCATTCAAAACGCGTGCGGAGTCGCTCCTCGAGGTCGGGGATCTCCTTTGGCGGACGATCGGATGCGAAAATTATCTGCTTGTCCATCTGGTAAAGATCGTTGAACGTGTGAAACATCTCTACCTGCGTGCTTTCCTTTTTCGATATAAACTGAATATCGTCGATCATGAGAACGTCCGCACTACGATACTTCTCGCGAAAATCGACTGCGTTTCCGCCCTTTGAGCGGATCGATGCGATCAACTCGTTGACGAACTTTTCACTCGACACATACAAAACTTTTAAGTGCCGATTATTCTTTCTTATATAATTGCCGATCGCATGCATGATATGCGTCTTGCCGAGTCCCGCTCCGCCATAAATAAACAACGGATTGTATCTCTCCCCGGGTGCTTCCGCCACGGCACGCGCCGCCGCAACCGCAAAACGATTGCACTCGCCGACGACAAAATTATCGAACGTGTAACGCGGATTTATGAGGTTTGCGTCGATTTTCGGAGTAGCCGTCTCTTCTTCCTGTTTCTTCGACTGCTCGATCGCCTCGGCCAGCGAACCGCTCATTCCGTTTATTTCCGACGGAATCATTATGGTTATTTCCGTCAGTAGCGGATTCACGGACGAGAGAACTTTGCATATAAGCGGACGATAGTTGTTGTTAATATTCTCGCGGTTTGCCTCCGTCGGCGCGAGCAAAACCAAGCGATCGTCTTCGATATCGATCGCCTCGAGCGGTTTGATCCATACGTCAAAACCGATCGTGTTCATCTCGGTCTCAAGTGTCGGCAACATCTCTTGCCATATCTCTTTTGCTAAGCTCATGTCTCCTCCTCCCGCAAATCGCGGTGGACTAAGTGTGTACGGGCAACCGCCCACTTTTTATTATATCACATATTTAGGCTTTGTACAACTAAAATAAAATTACAAGCCGTACAAGTAGTATCGCATAACAATAACCCACCGCTAACCGAAACAAATAGGTTAAACGATTGTTTTGTTAAGTATACTACCTTATCGTATAAACTTTTTTATCCACGTCATGTTAAACGAAACGAAATAGTAGCGTAATAATATAATTGATATAATTTTACGGCTAACGCCTAGATCTTAGGGCTACGTTTTACTTCGCGCGAGATGACGTGGGGGGGTTAGTGCTTTATCTCAATGCTATGAAAAAGCGCGCCACGTCTATAACTATCGCCTCGGTTGTCACACGATAACATCACGAGAAAGTGCGACTCGACTAACGTTACCGCCACGAAAAAGCGCGACTCGGCTACCATTACACATCGGGAAAGTGCACCACACGGCTAACATACCGCTACGAGAAAAAGTGACTCGGCTACCATTACACATCGGGAAAGTGCACCACACGGCTAACATACCGCTACGAGAAAAAGTGACTCGGCTACCATTACACATCGGGAAAGTGCACCACACGGCTAACATACCGCTACGAGAAAAAGTGACTCGGCTACCATTACACATCGGGAAAGTGCACCACACGGCTAACATACCGCTACGAGAAAAAGTGACTCGTCTATAACTACCGCCTCGGTTGTCACACGATGCACTTACTATCAAATCGTTGCCGACTTTAGAGGCGTTGCGAGAGCGCGACGCGTTAAGCGGACAGTCCGGTGGACTGTTCGTAGC
>CAVEYH010000041.1:0-5113 GCA_963620055.1 bacterium
CTATTGACATATGAAAATTATGTGATAAAATAATAATGTAATGGTGCGGAGTGCACAATTTTTGCGTTGTAAAAATACGCAACGATAAAATTGTCGACTCGCACAGAAAAAAATACTAGTAGGTGAATGATGTTTAGAGGAGAATGCCCAAATCCACAATTTAGCCGTGAAGGAATAACTATTCTTAATGGGAAATGGAAGTTCTATTCCCCTGCGGTTCCTGAGGCTAGCGAGATAGAAGTGCCGTTTGTGCCGGAATCGGAGTTATCGGGAATAAAGCACACCGACTTTATAATCGATTGCGAGTACGCGCGGAAGTTTACCGTAAAGAAGCCGAGCGCAGACGAGAGATTGTTTATTCGTTTCGGTGCAGTCAATTATGAAGCGACGGTTTATATTAACGATAAACGTGTCGGGACTCATCGCGGAGGCTATACGCCGTTCGGATTCGATATATCGGAGCTGGTCAGCGATGGCGAAAACGAAGTCAAGGTTGTTGTCCACAACGATGTGACCGAAAACGTTCCGTCCGGCAAGCAATCGGACGTTCGCGAATCGCACGGTTGTTTCTATACGAGAGTTACGGGTATATGGCAACCCGTGTGGTTGGAGACTACGCCGATCAATTATATAAGGAATATAAGATTTTTCCCGAATATTGAAAAGTGTAGCGTAACTGCCGAGATTACTGCCGAGGGCGAAGGGAATGTCGAAATCGCGGTTACCTATGACGGCAAGCCGGTAGGCTGTGCTAGCGGAAACGTAAAGTACCGTCGTTCGTTCGAGATCGCGCTTGACGAAAAACACTTATGGGAGATTGGTAACGGCAGATTGTACGATGTAACCGTTAATTACTGCGGTGACAAGGTAAAAAGCTACTTCGGTTTGCGCGAGGCGCGTTACGATGGAATGAAGTTCCTTCTCAACGGCAAAAGCGTATATCAACGACTTGTGCTTGATCAAGGCTACTATCCCGACGGAGTATACACAGCGCCTAGCGATGAAAGCTTCGTGAAAGATATAGAGATATGTCAAAGACTAGGTTTTAACGGCGCAAGACTGCATCAAAAAGTATTCGATCCGCGTTTCCTATATCATTGCGATAAAATGGGTTATATCGTTTGGGGTGAATTCCCTAGCTGGGGCGTAGCCTACGAAAATCTCGAAGGGCTCGGGACGTTCGCCGGCGAGTGGACAGAAGCGGTAGAACGTGACTTCAACCATCCGTCGATAATCACATGGTGTCCGCTCAATGAAACGTGGGAAAGTCTAAAAGATCCTAACAAAGTACGTGATGTGCGTTTCATCGATGCAATATATGCTCTCACGAAAGCACTCGATCCGACAAGACCTTGTGTAGACGTGTCAGGCGGATATCACGGTCACAAAACGGACGTGTATGACTTCCACGACTATCTCGATCCCGAAACGCTGGCTCAACATCTAAAGGCGCTTGATGAGCGCGATGAATTACTCGTAGGCAAGATTTACGCGCCGGATTTTGCAGAAGAAGATCACCTTCGTTATGTACACGGCATGCCGACGAACGTCAGTGAATACGGCGGAGTGTCGTACGCAACTTCTACGGACAATGGTTGGGGCTATCGCCAGTTAAACGGTGAAAAAGACTTTGTCGACTGCTATGTGTCACTCACGACCATGTTGCTAAGGGCAAAGAAGCTCAGCGGATTCTGTTACACACAGTTGTACGATGTCGAGCAGGAGCAAAACGGACTGTATACTTACGATCGCAAATCAAAATTCAGTGACGAGGCAGAAAAGCGGATAAAAGATTGCAATCTCACAAAAGCCGCGATAGAAGATTAGTAAACGAACAAAATGGCTTTATCGAAACGGAGCTTTATAAAATATCATAAACGAGAGCCGTTTCGCAAAATATGCATAAAAAGGAGTAAAATGAAATGAAAGACAAATTTAAGAAAATCTTAGCAGCGATGCTTGCACTGGTAATGTGTTTTTCACTCGGCGCGTGCGGTGGAACGGACGACGACGTGGATCCGGATAATAACAACCCGACGATCGACGAGGACGAGGAAATCAATACCGAAAAGACGCAGCTGTACGTATTCAACTTTGCAGGCGGTTACGGTTCCGACTGGCTCGCATCCGTAAAGCAGAAATACGAAGAAATGCACAAAGACGACGTTTATGAAGAAGGCAAGAAAGGCATTCAGATTTACGTCAACAATGCAAAAACTCAGGCTAACCAGATCGAAGATTCCATTCTCGACAACCGTGACGAAATCTACTTTACCGAATATGCTTACTATTATTCGATGAAAGCAAAAGGGCTTCTTTGTGATATTACTGATGCGGTCACCGCAGACCTATCTGACTACGGTGACGAGCCCGGCTCCACGATTGAAAAGAAACTCTCTGCAGAGCAAAAATCGTTCTATGGAGTACAGGAAGCTGACGGAAAGACTCACTATTACGCACTTCCGCATTATTCCGGTTATATGGGACTTAACTACAATATTGATCTCTTTGAGGAAAAGGGTTGGTATTTTAAGGATGGTTACAAAGCGGACGCCGATCTTCTCGATAAATTTATATACGATGAAGACGACGTAAGGACCGCAGGCCCGGACGGCGTGAAGGGCACGGACGATGACGGACTTCCCGCAACGTACGAGGAATTCTACCTCTTATGCGAATTTATTTGGCAGAATGGTTGCACCCCGATCACTTGGATGGGCAACACCTATTCCGATTATCTCACCGGTTTAATGATGTGTATGGCTACCGACTATGAGGGACTTGATCAAATGATGCTCAACTTCACTCTTAACGGCACTGCCACCACGCTCGGAACGGCAAATAGCAGTGGCTTCACAAAAGACGCAACCTCCACGCAGATCACTACAGATAATATCGAGGAGCTTTCTCGTCAGCAGGGTAAATACTACGCACTCGAATTCATGAACAAGATAGTTACAAACGTTAACTATCACAGCAAATATGCATATAACAGCTCTTACTCACACATGGACGCGCAGGATGACTTCTTGCAGGGCGACGAAGACGGAAAAGAGATCGCAATGCTAGTCGACGGCATTTGGTGGGAGAGCGAAGCAACCACGACGTTTAACGAAATGGCAGATTCTCAGGGTGAAGAGTTCTCCAAGAAGAATCGTAAATTCGGTTACCTACCATTCCCGAAGGCAACCGCCGACAAGGTCGGTACCAAAACAACGCTTTTCGATCATATTTATTCGATGAGCTTTATAAAGTCAAACATTGCGGACTTCAAGAAACCTATCGCTTACGACTTCATCAAATTCGTAAATTCTCAGGCACAGCTCGTTGAATTCAGCCAAATCACCGATACCCCCAAGGCGCTCAACTACACGATGAATAGCGAGGAGCTTTCAAAAATGTCTCCTTACGGAAGATCCGTTATGAAACTAAAACAGAATGCAGACATCGTTTATCCGTACTCTACGACTCCGCTATATGTCAACAACCAAAGTGGATTTTTACCGGGTGGACTTTTTGCATCTACCATCGAAGACTATGCTCCCAGAGCATTTGTTGAGAGTGGATGCTCTGTAGCAGACTATTTTACTGGCATGAAGTCCGCTCGTATCAATGCAATCAAAGACTTTATAAAATCAGAAGAGTAGACGGATATATAGTCTACCATATTAGGGAGGTTCTCTCTTTTGGAAGATAGTAAAAACAAACGCATATTGAAGGGCAGACAAAAAGACCTCATCTTCTATTCTTTGATGATGATCTTTCCGATCGTGCAATTTTGCGTAATGTATATCGGTGTAAACTTCAACTCGCTATTGCTTGCGTTTAAGAATATAAACATCGTATCGGGTACGTATACTTGGACGTTTGCCAACATAAAGCGTGCATTTGAGTTGTTTACGCAGGACGAGACATTGCTGTTCGCAGCAAAAAACAGCTTGCTAGCATATGTGATTTTAACATTTTTAGGAACTCCGCTAGGCTTAATATTCTCGTATTACATCTACAAAAAATTGCCGTTTAGCAACGGTTTCCGCGTGATACTGTTCTTGCCTTCAATAATATCCGGCATAGTTATGGTCACGATATTCATGTTTTTCGTCGAACGTGCAATTCCGGCATTTGCCCAAAAATTATTCGGTGTAACGAACATGAAGGGCTTGCTTGAGAATACGGCTACGAGATATGGAACACTCATATTTTACAACATTTGGGTAGGGTTCGGCGCATCCGTACTAATGTATTCAAACGGCATGAGCGGAATATCGCAGGAAATGGTCGAGTCGGCTCATCTAGACGGTGCAACCGGATTTACCGAGTTTTGGAAGATAACCATGCCTATGATCTATCCCACGTTATCCACGTTCTTGATCACCGGCATAGCGGGTTTATTCACAAACCAGTTAGGCTTGTATTCGTTCTATGGCACGACCGCACCGAAAGACATACAGACGTACGGTTATTATCTATACGTAAAGACGCAGATTGCGACTTCCGACTCCGAGTATACATTGCTTGCTGCAATGGGACTTTTACTCACCGTCCTTGTCGTACCGCTTACGATGATAGTCAAATGGGCACTCGAAAAATTCGGGCCGAAGGAGGACTAGTATGCAAGAATTTACTGCCACGAGACTAGACCCGAAAATGGAAGCCCGCGAGACAAGATCACATTTTAACGCATTCACAATCATGCTCTTGGTGTTCCTTATAGTTTATACGATCTCGCTGTTTACTCCGCTTATTTGGGGCGTAATTCGTTCAATGCAGAAGTATCAGGATTTCCGTACCAACCCGATAGGCTTGCCGAAAGTGTGGACATTGTCGAACTATCCGTTTGTTTATAAGAAATTCTACGTCAAAGTAGCTTCGTCCACGGGTTTCAAGAAAGTCGGCATGGGAATGATGTTCTTATATTCGTTCCTATACTCGCTCGGTTGCGCGTTCACCTCGACATTGATACCATGCATAACCGCATATTTGTGTGCAAGATTTAAATTCCGTTTTTCGAAAATCGTGTACACGACGGTTATCGTCACGATGGTATTACCTATCGTAGGTTCGCTTCCGTCGGAAATTCGCGTTGCAAAAGCCCTTGGCCTTTTCGATACGC
>CAVEYH010000041.1:5123-7881 GCA_963620055.1 bacterium
ACGCTGTACGGCTTGTGGCTAATGAAAGCGAACTTCTTGGGACTGTACTTCTTAGTATTCCACGGAATATTCAAAACACTTCCGATGGCGTATACCGAGGCTGCAAAGATTGATGGCGCCGGCAACCTTGCGGTACTTATTAAAATAATTTTACCGCTCGTCCGCAACACGTTCTTCACAGTTATGCTCATTAACTTTATCGGATTTTGGAACGACTACCAGACACCGCTAATCTACATGCCGTCGTATCCGACGATCGCACTCGGCATGTACTATATGTCAACCACGACGGAAAACGGACTTTCCCGTGTTCCGATGCGTATGACCGGTGCAATGTTGATGCTTATCCCGATACTTGTATTATTTCTGTGCTTCCACAAACGTCTCCTAGGTAACCTCACCGTAGGCGGATTAAAAGGCTAAAAATAGCAAAAAAAGACAATTTTTGCGATAGAACGCATTAAAAGCAATAAAAAAACAAACTAACTCTAATTTAGGAGGGAAAAGTATGAGTAAAAAATGGAAAACAATTGTAGCGAGCGCAGTACTTGCTGCCGCGGTCGCCGCAAGCGGAACCGTTACGTATTTTAATCGTAGCGATTATTCTCAATCCGCTTATGCTGCGCCCGTTTGGTCGAGTGCTACGACTACGGAAAGCGTCAAGTCTTTCGGCTCGACGTACACCGTACCCGATCGCACGGTAACGGTCGGCGATGCTACAGTCACGGCAAACGTAGTCGTCATCAAGCCCGACGGCACGACTACCACTAAAAAAGAAATCACTTTGAACGTAAGCGGAGAATATACCATTGTCTATACGGCAGTCGTAAACGGCAAGTCTTACGTTGATGAAGTGACTTTCCGCGTCGACGATGCTGCTTACACGCTTACCAGCGCAAAGAGTTCGGCAACGTACGGACATTACGAATACGCCAGCGAAGGCTCGGGTGGCGTAATGGTTCGTCTTGCTGCAGGTGACAGCATCACGTTTAACACACCTATCGATGTCAGCGGAGCCACGAAAAACGACGTGCTTGTCGAGGCGTATGTTACTCCGGACGTAAAGGGTGTAAAAGATTTTAGCAAGCTCATTTTTACATTTACCGACATTGAGAATCCGAATATCTATTTAAGATATACCGTTCGCCAGTCATCCGAAGGCGACGGATACCCGATCTCTTATTCGTTGGCAGGTGGCAACGGTCAGGCAATGACCGGTTGGGAAGAAGCATGGGGACGCTTGCATATCGATAACGAATGGGGTGCTCAGTTCCGTCACAGTTTCTCGCTTTCTTATGACGATGCGTGGAAATCGTATGACGTGGCTGCAGACATCAACTGCATTAGCTTTAGTTTTGACGAGGAAAGTTTGCAGTCGTACGTTCGCGGACTTATGATAGTCGACCATGATAACCCTGCATACTTCAATACATTGTGGCGCGGATTCCAGAGCGGTAAAGCAAAACTTACCGTATCTGCCGATATGTACAGCAGTAGCTCGGCTAACTTCTGTATCAGTAAGCTCAGGGGCGTGGACCTCACCGCAGAGAAGTATGTCGACAACGAAGCTCCGACAATCTCGATCGAAGGCAATTACACCACGATGCCCGACGCTAAAAAGGGTACCGAATACGCAATACCTTCGGCAACGGCTTACGACAGCTACACCGCATCGAATTGTGAAGTTTATACATCCGTATGGTACAATAATGCACTTGTCAGAGTAGCGGACGGTAAATTTACTCCGACCTATGTTGGCGAGTATACGATTATATACGAGTCTAGCGACAAAATGGGTAACGAAGCTCGTGAAATCCGCACCGTGAACGTTTTGGAAACGCTTGATGCACCCGTAATAACTCTTTCGGCTGCAACCGGCGCAGACGTAACTGTTGGTGAGTCGATCGCTATTCCTTCATACAATGTAAACAGTGCCAGCGGAAAAGCAAACGTTGTAATTACCGCCGAAATGAATGGCGATAAAATTACAATCAACGGCAACAGCTTCCGCCCCGAAAAAGCAGGCGCATACAAAATAGTATATACGGCTACCGACTACATCGGTCAGATTAGCACGGTAGAGTACACGTTTAATGCCGTCATGGGTGATAAACCTGTGTTTGTCGATGCTCCCGCTGTTCCGAAAGCATTTATCGAAGGATGCGATTATGAACTTCCGTCGGTTAACGCGATCGATTACAGAAGTGGTTCACCCGTCAGCAAGTCGGCTACTATTTCGATAACCGATAAGAACGGTAAAAGAGCAGTACAGGACGGCATTGTCAATGTTGAAGTAGAAAACAACATGGACAACGTTACGGTTACATACGAGTGCGAAGGTGCAGTCCTTACTTATGACGTGCCTGTTGTAAAAGCCATGATCGAGGAGGATGGTAGCAAAAGACTCCACATCGAGAATTACTTCATACGCGAAGGAATCGGTTCATACGAAAAGGCAGATGGAGGCTTTAAGATTACTGCGAGCGAAGCCGACGGCGGATTTATGTTTGCAAACAAACTCGTTGCGGAAAAATGCTCTATCGTAATTGGTTCGGTTGCAGCTAATTCAAACTTCAGCGGCCTCGACATTACATATACCGATGCCGAAGATGAAACGAAAGCAGTTACGGCACATCTTATTCGCAAATCCGGCAAAGCAGATGTCATCATCAGTGGCATGACAACCGGCCTAGACGGAAGTTTTGCAAAAGGTAGCACGTTTACGTTCAATTATTCTCAGGGCAAGATGGAAGTGGAC
>CAVEYH010000042.1:0-3013 GCA_963620055.1 bacterium
GCCCAACCGTCACCGCCGAAGATCCATACGGACGGTTTAACGAGGCAATCGAGAGTTGCGCGAATGTCGGTAAGCTCGGCTTTCTCGGTCTCGAGAGCGGCTTTAACCTTTGTTGCAGCGGCTTTTGATCCCTTTGCATCGTCCTTGTTTTCGATCCATTCGTTGAATGCTGCCTTTGTAACGTCGCTTACGTTGTCCATAGCGGCGTTCATATCGTCGACGAGCTTAGCACGACGAGCCTTGTATGCAAGGTTCATGCCGTAACCAAACTCTGCATTGTCCTCGAACAAGCTGTTAGCCCAAGCAGGTCCGTGGCCCTGTGCGTTGACGGTGTACGGGCAGGTCGGAGCGGAACCGCCGTAGATTGACGAGCAACCCGTAGCGTTTGCGACGATCATGCGGTCACCGAACAACTGTGTGACGAGCTTGACGTAAGGAGTCTCGCCACAGCCGGCACATGCGCCGGAGAATTCGAACAACGGCTGGAGGAACTGGCTACCCTTGACAGAGTCGGGCTTGAATTTCGCGGTGACGTCCTTGACGGGAACGGACTGCGAGTAATTCCAGTTGGGTTCTTCTGCTTTTGCAATAGGCTCGAACGGCATCATCTTGACAGCCGTTTCCTTTGCGGGACAAACGTTTGCACAGCTTCCGCAACCCGTACAATCGAGCGGAGAAACCTGAATGCGGTAATCGTATTCGGGAAGTCCGATAGCGGGCTTGACGGTATATCCTGCGGGAGCCTTAGCCGTTTCTTCTTTCGTGGTAAGAATAGGTCTAATTGCTGCGTGCGGGCAAACGAGCGAGCACTGACCGCACTGGATACATTTGTCTGCATCCCAAACGGGTAGAGCAGCCGCGATACCGCGTTTCTCGAACTTGGTTGTGCCGGTCGGAACGTGTCCGTCGGGTGAGAATGCGGAAACGGGGAGCTTGTCGCCTTGCTGAGCCGTGAT
Organism: bacterium; assembly: GCA_963620055.1. Lineage (GTDB taxonomy): Bacteria > Bacillota > Clostridia > Christensenellales > Pumilibacteraceae > UBA10677. The sequence continues at coordinate 957 of CAVEYH010000042.1, forward strand.
AGGCTTAATGAGGTTCTGGAAGTAAGGATCGTCCACGCCCTTGACCATCGGTGCGCCCTCGGTCGTGGTTGCCCATGACTCGGGGTAGTTGATCTCGACTAGGCCGGAGATAGCGTTGTCTACGCATGCGTAGTTCATGTTGACAACGGCGTCGCCCTTCTTGCCATAAGCTTTCTTGATCATCTGCTTCATGTAGTCTGCAGCCTGCTCGTAAGGAATGATGTTAGCGAGCTTGAAGAAAGCGGCTTGGCAAACGGTGTTTACGCCCTTGCGTGCGCCGATCTCGTTGACGATCTTTAATGCGTCGAGCGTGTAGAATTTAATATGTTTCTTTGCGATCTGGTTCTTCATTGCAGCCGGCAATTCTTCGTCGAGCTGTTCTTTCGACCAGTTGGTGTTGAGTAGGAATACTCCGCCGTCTTTTAGGTCGGAAACCATGTCGTAACGAGTTACGTAAGACTGGTTGTGGCAAGCCACGAAGTCTGCCTGATCGATAAGGTAGGTTGACTTAATAGGCGTCTTGCCGAAACGAAGGTGAGAAATGGTCAAGCCACCGCTCTTCTTCGAGTCGTATGCAAAGTAGCCTTGTGCGTACATGTCGGTGTGGTCGCCGATGATCTTGATGCTGTTCTTGTTTGCACCGACCGTACCGTCCGAGCCGAGTCCGTAGAATTTGCAACGGCTCGTTCCCTCGGGGGAAGCGTTGATGAAGTGAACAACGGGGATAGACTTGTCGGTGACGTCGTCGGTGATGCCCACGGTGAAGTGGTTCTTCGGCTCTTTGCTCCAAAGGTTCTCGTAAACCGCACCAACCATGGACGGGTTGAATTCCTTCGAGCCGAGGCCGTATCTGCCGCCGTAAACGTGGATATTGCCTCTGCCGGACTCTGCGAGTGCCGCGCAAACGTCGAGGTAAAGCGGTTCACCGAGCGAGCCTGCTTCCTTCGTGCGGTCAAGCACTGCGATCTTTTTGACTGAAGCGGGGATAGCGTCCACGAAATCCTTGACGGAGAACGGACGATAAAGTCTGACTTTGAGAAGGCCGACTTTCTTGCCCTGTTTTGCGAGGTAGTCGACAGTCTCTTCTGCGGCTTCGCATCCCGAGCCCATCATTACGATGATCTCTTCCGCTTTCGGATCTCCGTAGTACTGATATAGTTCGTACTTTCTGCCGGTAAGCTTGGTGACCTTAGCCATCATTTCTTTTACGATACCGGGAACGGCCTCGTAATACTTGTTAGCGGCCTCGCGGTTTTGGAAGTAAATATCGCCGTTCTGTGCGGTGCCCATCTGCACGGGGTGCTCGGGGTTGAGTGCGCGCGCCTTAAAGCGTTTGATGTCTTCCATGTCGACGAGGGGTAGAATCTCGTCATATTCGATGCCGTCGATTTTGCTGACTTCGTGGCTGGTCCTAAAACCGTCGAAGAAGTGTAGGAACGGCACGGATGCTTTTAGTGTAGACAGATGTGCGACGAGAGCGAGGTCCATAACTTCCTGTACGGAGTTACTTGCCAGCATCGCAAAACCGGTCTGACGGCAAGCCATAACGTCGGCGTGGTCACCGAAAATGTTAAGAGCGTGAGCCGCGAGCGCACGTGCGCTGACGTGGAACACTGTCGGCCATAGTTCGCCGGCGATCTTGTACATATTCGGGATCATCAACAGTAAGCCTTGGCTTGCGGTATAAGTGGTGGTGAGTGCGCCGGCAACCAGTGAGCCGTGTACGGCACCTGCAGCGCCACCCTCGGATTCCATTTCGGCTAAGCGCAAGGGCTGACCGAACATGTTCTTTCTGCCTTGGGCCGACCATTCGTCCGCTACTTCTGCCATAGGTGACGAAGGAGTGATCGGGTAGATAGCAGCTACTTCGCTGAATGCATACGCAATATGCGAAGCGGCGGTATTACCGTCGATAGTCATTTTCTTCATTGTTGTATCGTTGTCCTCCAATAAAAAATTACTTGTTTTACTCGGTACGTTTGTGGCGTGCCGAAAATGCGGATTTTGTCCGTCATGGCGTGATCGTTTTCCCGTATTTCACGGAAGATCCGCGTATA
>CAVEYH010000042.1:3023-5532 GCA_963620055.1 bacterium
TTATAAGGCTTTTAAGGGAATTAGTCAAACATTTTAGTCAAACATTATTGTCGAATTGTAACCGCCCTAAATACAGAAATTGCAACAAACAACACAAAAAACCGCCACAAACGAGGCGGTTTTAAGGTGCATAAGGTCATTTTTTATCTACTGTTAAACTATATTATTGTGTTTTTTATAGTCGGGATCGATTGTCGAGAGTTCGGCAACGCTGTCTATTTCGGTAATTTGATTGTGATAGACTTCATGGACGGTCAAATCAACGTTTTTCAATTGTTTGTTGACTATATCGTCCCAGAAAAGATTTTCGTAAGTCCCCGGGTGCTTATAAGCCTCGATAATCGCATCGGCAATAATTTTGGCATCGTGAGCCTTAAACCAAGCCACTCCGCACATGTTAAAACAATCGTCTCCGCATTTTCCGACACGAATAATTCTCCCGTTTTTATCTTGATCGAATACCCAATCGTCGCTATGACCTTTTACCATTTTGCCGTAGTAGCACGAGTGATCGAGTTCGGCATTGAAGATAGAAGTGTCGGCGACGTAAAGATCGGCCTCGCAAATAAAGCAGTCGTCTTTTCCCATAACATCGGCAGCCGCATGAATGGAGGAGATGTTGTTAACCGTCATAAATTCGGTGTTCTCGATCAGCGACAAATTTTTATATTTATCCGCAAGAAAATTGAATTTTTCTTTAAGGTATCCGACGATTACGTATATATGTTTTACGCCACGTTTCTCAAGTCCTTCGATGATGGTTTCGATCATCGATTTTCCGAAAACTTTTACTAGCGGTTTCGGTGTCGTCTTCGTTAGCGGAGCCATTCTCGTGCCCAGTCCGGCCGCCATCAAAATGGCTATTTCGTTTGATGTTGTGTTACACATTCGGGATATTCTCCTTTGGTTTAATTTATTTTTATTTATAAAGAGTTTTTAGGTCGTTACGAGTCGGTTGTTTATCAAATTGCACTGTCGACAAATTGTCCATATATGATTTGGCATTTTTATTTTTAGCGGACAGCCGTTTCAAAGAGTTTTTACGGACTAATCGTTGCCGTGCCAGAGTGTGACTTTTCCGGTTGCGAGTGTGGTGGGCATGTCGATAAGACGTTGGTTCGACGATCCGCGGAATCTTAGCGAAATATCCTTCTTTTCCTCGACGAATCTTCCGTCGACGAGCACGTCCAACAGGGACAGAATCTCGGGTGCGTATTCGGTATGCGCACGGCAATCGGGGTTTAGAATTTCCTCTAACGTAAAGCCGGAAAACAGCCAAATATTCTTATTCGAGTAAGTTGCTTTTATGCGTTTTAGGAACGGTAGAAGTTCTTTTTGGTTCTCGGGCTCCATCGGTTCTCCGCCGAGTACGGTCAAGCCGTGTACGTACGACGGCGCGAGCATTTTCAGTATTTTGTCTTCGGTTTCGGCGGTGAATTCTTCGCCGTAATCGAATGCCCACGTTTCGGACTGGAAACAGTTTTTGCAGTGGTTTCTGCAACCCGACACGAATAGGGACACACGCACGCCTATGCCGTTTGCGATGTCGCAGTCTTTGATGTTACAATAGTGCATAATAGGTTTTGTCCTCGGTTATTGGTAGCGTAGTTATATAGCATGACGGCACGGAAAACACCGCACCGTCGTAGCCACATAATTTTAGCCGTGTTCGGTTTATAGATGTAGAACGCGTTCTTTAATCTCTTGCGTTCTGCCCTGATTCCAGTACTGAGTGCCGATGTAACCGCAAGTACGGCGCGCGACATTCATTTTGTCTTGGTCGTGGTTACCGCAGTTGGGACATACCCAGACGAGTTTGCCGTCCTCTTCGCGAATCTCGATCTCGCCGTCGTAACCGCACACTTGGCAATAATCGCTCTTGGTGTTTAGCTCGGCGTACATGATGTGATCGTAAATGAATTTCATGACGTCCAGCACGGCTTCGATATTGTTCTGCATGTTCGGAACTTCGACATAGCTGATCGCACCGCCGGGGGAGAGGGCTTGGAATTGCGCCTCAAAACGCAGTTTCTCGAATGCGTCGATATTCTCGGTCACATGGACGTGATAGCTATTGGTGATATAGCCCTTGTCGGTGACGTGCGGTACCACGCCGAAACGACGTTGCAGGCATTTTGCGAACTTGTAAGTGGTGCTTTCCAGCGGTGTGCCGTACAGCGAGTAGTCGATATTCTCGGCTTTTTTCCACTTTGCCGTGTATTCGTTGAGTTTGTGCATGATTTCGAGTCCGAACTTTTCTCCGTCGGGCTCGGTAAGCTTTTTGTCGAGCATCGCGTATACGCATTCCCACAGTCCCGCATATCCGAGCGACAGAGTGGAATAACCGCCGTGCAAGTACTTGTCGATCGTTTCGCCTTTTTTGAGACGAAGTAATGCGCCGTATTGCCACAGAATCGGTGCGGCATCGCTCAACGTGCCGGTCAAACGCTCGTGACGGCATTGGAGTGCGCGGTGGCATAGCTCCATGCGCTCGTCGAAGATCTCCCAG
>CAVEYH010000042.1:5542-7476 GCA_963620055.1 bacterium
TCCCAGAACTTGTTTATGTCCTTATGCGCGGACAAGCCTATGTCGACAAGGTTTACCGTGACGACGCCCTGATTGAATCTGCCGTAATACTTCGGTTTGCCGTTCTCGTCGACGTAAGGCGTGAGGAAGGATCTGCAACCCATGCAAGTATAGCAGTGACCTTCGCCGTTCTTGTCGATTTTGTTTTGTAGCATGACTTTCTCGGAAATGTAGTCGGGTACCATGCGCTTTGCTGTGCATTTTGCCGACAGTACCGTGAGGTAGTAGTACGGATCGCCCTCGTGAATGTTGTCTTCCTCGAGGACGTAAATGAGCTTCGGGAACGCCGGCGTAACCCATACGCCTTTTTCGTTCTTGACGCCCTGATGACGCTGACGGAGCACTTCTTCGATGATCATCGCGAGATCGTGCTTTTCCGTCTCGCTCTTTGCCTCGTTTAGATACATAAACACGGTGACGAACGGAGCCTGACCGTTGGTGGTGAGTAGCGTCACTACCTGATATTGTATCATCTGTACGCCTCTGCGGATCTCGTCGCGCAGACGCTTTTCCGTGATCTCGGTGATCTTCTGTTCCGTAGCCGTAATGCCTAGGTCCTTGACCTCTTGCTCGACTTCTCCGCGGAGTTTTTTACGGCTCACGTCCACGAACGGAGCAAGGTGCGCCAGCGAAATCGACTGTCCGCCGTACTGGTTGGACGCAACCTGTGCGATAATTTGCGTTGCGATATTGCAAGCGGTGGAGAAACTGTGCGGACGCTCGATCATCGTGCCCGTGATAACCGTGCCGTTTTGTAGCATGTCTTCTAGATTGACAAGGTCGCAGTTGTGCATGTGCTGAGCATAATAGTCCGCATCGTGAAAGTGGATTATACCTTCGTTGTGCGCGTCGACTATCTCTTTCGGCAAAAGTATACGGTTCGTAAGGTCTCTGCTCACTTCACCCGCGATATAGTCACGCTGTGTGGAGTTTACGATAGGATTCTTGTTAGAATTCTCCTGTTTTGCCTCCTCGTTGTTGCACTCGATAAGGCTGAGAATTTTGTCGTCGGTAGTATTTGACTGACGGACAAGCTGACGAGTATAGCGATACGTAATGTATGCCTTCGCCACTTCGTACGCGCCGTGCGCCATGATCTGGTGCTCCACTATATCTTGGACTTCTTCGACGGAGGGCGCGCGACCGAGTTTTTCGCATTCGTGTACCACACGCTCGACAATACGATTGATCTGCGTTTTTGTCATGCGGAAATCGTCCGCAACCGCATCGTTTGCCTTCTGTACGGCTATCTTGATTTTTTCTTCGTTAAATACTTGTTCAGTGCCGTTTCTCTTGATAATTTTCATCTGCTGCCTCCCGTCCGTCTTCTTTTGTGCAAAAAAATGCGTCGAATAGTTATGAAACAATATATAGTGGTATAATTGCCTAACATCTCTCAATCCCTCACAATATGTTGTTCATTCGAGCATAAGCATAGTACCATATTATGCGCTTTTCGGTCAAGTGTTACGGATATATTTCTCGAAAAATTTTACAAAGGCGATTTTTCCTATTTAGGACGATATTTTTGTAAAGTACGATATTTTTTTTCGTGACACGATTCATATTTATAATAATGCGATTGTCGTAATTTTTTACGGTCATTTTTTCTTTAACCTCACGGCAAAACGAAAGCCGACTAAACCCACGCTAAATGAAAAAAATCTTTACGTTATCTCGACTCTACTTCGTTCCGCTCGAGATGACGTGGATAGGGTAATTTAGCGAAAAATTTTTAATAGAAAACAATCGTCGGAACGAAACTGCCGTTCCGACGATTTTACATTTGCCTATCTTATAATATATTATCTATTTTGGCTTATCTAATTACTTGCCGATTCTGTTCAAAAACAGTTTTGCGGTGTTACGGGCGGAGTCGACGGAGAGGTTGAGAC
>CAVEYH010000043.1:0-2754 GCA_963620055.1 bacterium
TTGTTGTTCTTTTGCTTGTTGCGCTCATTGTTGTTCCGATGATTTCGAACAAAAAAAGACAAAAACAAGTTGAAGAGCTACACAATTCTATATCTGTCGGTGATACCGTTAAAACAGTTGGTGGTATTGTGGGTAAGATAGTAGCTATCAATGATGTAAATGCTGTTGACAAAGAGTTTGTACTTGAAACGGGTCTTGACGGCAGTAAATCGACAATGGTATTTGACTTTAATGCTATTTATCAGGTCATGTCAAAGTCTGCAAAGGCTACAGAAACAAAACAAGAAAATCCCGAACCCGTCGATGCTGTTGTTGAAGAAAAAACAGAAGAAACTATAACGATAGATGAAACAGAGAATAAGTAATTTTATTTAACATTTTTCCTCCTCAATATGTAGAGAGTAACTACGTGAGGAGGTTTTTTTATAATAATCTTAGGAGGCGAAACACAAATCGTTGGTTAAATCGCTTGCAAAAATTATTAGAATATAGTATAATCAACATATAATTTGTGTATTATTGTGGAGGCTATTATGAAACACATTCAAGTTGTCGCTAAATCGACTATTTGCAGAGACAAGAACACCGGTTGTGGTGAATGCCAAGCTAGTTGTCAGTCCGCATGCAAGACCAGCTGCACTGTTGGAAATCAAACTTGCGAACAGAAAACCAGCAGAGTTGAAAAAGATAACGTTAGATAATTAAGCATAAATGGTTCATACATTTGACTGTCTAGATCATAGTTTTGTGCTAGACGTAGAGAGCGGTTCGGTATATATTGTAGACCCGCTCACAAAAGCGCTAATAGAAAACGATAATTCTCCCATTGATATATCAAAGGGGGAATTTTCCCGTTACACGGCTAGCGAAATTGCCGAAGCGCGTGAAGAAATTGAGGCGCTAAAAAGCGAAGGGGTGCTATTCTCGCCTGAACCTGAACACAAAAAACCTGTATACGCCGGGATTATTAAAGCGATGTGTCTCAACATTTCGCATATGTGTAATTTGCGGTGTGAATACTGTTTTGCGGATGGTGGTTCATACAATGGTGCGATGACAAATATGAGTTTTGAAGTCGCAAGAAAATCAATTGATTTTCTTATAGAAAAGAGCGGTAATAGACGCAATCTCGAAGTTGATTTTTTTGGCGGAGAGCCGTTACTTAATTTTGATGTCGTAAAGCAAACTGTTGCATATGCTCGTGGTTTAGAAAAAGAAAAAGGGAAAAATTTTCGATTTACAATCACCACTAATGCTACGCTTTTAACGGATGATGCGATTGAATTTTTTAATAAAGAAATGTATAACGTAGTCATCAGTATAGATGGACGAAAGCAAATACATAATGCTGTTAGAAAGACTGCTACGGGGCAAGGATCATATGATCTTGCAATGAAGAATGCACTTGATTTTAAGGCGAAGCGCAAGGGACAGTATTATATTAGAGGAACATATACCGCACTCAATAAAGATTTTTCGAATGACGTATTATTCCTTAACGATATGGGATTTGATCAAATCTCAATTGAACCTGTTGTGCTCCCGGAAACCCACAGACTTGCATTGAAAAAGAGTGATATACCTATACTCATTGACGAATATGATAAACTTGTAAATGAGTATTACGAAAGAAGGAAGACTGATAAGTGGTTCAATTTCTTTCATTTTATGCTTGACATATACAATGGTCCATGTGAAACAAAGCGACTTGTCGGCTGTGGAGCAGGGAACGAATATGTGGCAATTGCACCAAGCGGTGACATTTATCCTTGTCATCAATTTGATGGTGATAATGTCTTCAAGCTGGGTAACGTAATAGATGGAACTTTTGATACAAAAATCCCGGAAAAGTTTGCTGTAAATAATCTTCTATGTAAAACCGATTGTTGCAATTGTTGGGCGAAGTATTACTGTAGTGGTGGTTGTGCTGCAAATGCAATACATTATTGCGGAGATATAAACAAACCATACAAGATGACGTGTGAACTGATGCGGAAGAGAATTGAATGTGCAATTGCAGTCAATTCACTTGAAAAAGCAAAATAATAGAGCTGATGTCACAAAAAGTGCGTCTTTTTGTTTGACTAATCGGTCGATAATATTATATAATAATTCTATTGCAAGTTTATTGCAAGTTGGAGGCTTCTCAGATGAAGAAAAAATCGTCAATAATCAAACTTACATTGATTGGCGTTGCCTTGGCGATAGGGATAGTGCTGTCGGTATGTTCTTTTAGACTGCCGTTTTCATTCTATAACTATAATTCGTTTTCAAGTTCTATCAAGCTTGGTTTGGATTTAAAGGGTGGTATTTATGCCGTGTATGAAGCTGAGAGCGCAGGTGTCGACAATTTCGATTCTAAGCTTGAAGGCACTCAAAAAAGGTTGCAAGATCTTTTAGTATCAAAGGGTTATTCCGAGGCGGTAGTTACAATTGAGGGTAAGTCTAGACTAAGAGTAGAAGTTCCCGATGTCGATAACCCATCTGCAATTTTTGAACTCATCGGTAAACCTGCAGAGTTGCAGTTTGTCCTTGACGATGCAGATGAAGTTGTTATAACAGGTGATGACGTAACGAATGCTGAAGGTGGTTATGATTCCAGCTCGGGTGCTGCGGTTGTTTCACTTGAGTTAACTAGTGAGGGTGGCAAAAAATTCGGTGCTGCAACTTCGGCCAATATAGGTAAGACAATGTCTATTTATCTTGTAACCGATGGTGTGCGTGAAGAGAGCCCGATCTCGACAGCGACAATAC
>CAVEYH010000043.1:2764-7464 GCA_963620055.1 bacterium
ATACAAGATGCTATTACGAATGGTAGAGCTCAGATAACTATGAGCGGTCAAGATACTCAGGCTGCGAAAGACTTGGCATCCCAAATCATGAGCGGTACATTTGATGTAAAACTGTCACTCAAAGAAAGTTCTACGGTTTCTCCAACACTTGGCGAAAAAGCATTATTCCTTGGCATAATTGCAGGTGCTGTTGGTTTACTGCTCGTAATACTGTTTATGATTCTTCGTTATAGAATGTATGGTGTTGTTGCAACGATTGCTTTGCTTATCTATACGGTTTTAATGCTATTTTTCTTAGCTGTGTTCCCATGGGTACAGCTTACGTTACCGGGCATTGCGGGTATTATTCTTAGTCTTGGCATGGCTGTTGATGGTAACATCGTTATTTATGAGCGTATTCGTGATGAATATCGTGACGGTAAGTCTATACTTGCTTCTATGCATGCAGGTTTCAAACATGCGACAGTTGCAATTTTCGATAGCAACATTACAACAATCATTGCTGCTATAATTTTGATCATATTTGGTTCCGGCTCTGTGTCCGGTTTTGGTGTAACGCTTCTTATCGGTATTATTCTTTCTATGTTTACATCTTTGCTTGTCACGCGTGGTTTGTGTAAATGGATTACTAACCTCAACAGCACTAATGCTAAATTATATGGTCTTAAGCGCAAAGATGGTTTTGTAGAGAGTGATGAAGTTACGGATGATGCTGTAGATGGAAACGTTACTGTTGTTCCCGATGTAAGTTCGGAAGGAGCGCAAGCCTAATGAAATTTGATAGATTATTCGAACAAGATTTTCAAATAGTTGAGAATAAGAAAAAGGTGTTCATTGCCCCAATTGTGATTCTTGTTGTTGCATTTATTGCCGGTATAGTTTTTCATTTTGTTGCCGGTAGTGCGTTCAATCTTGGTATGGACTTTACGGGTGGTTATAGTATTAGCATAAGTCTTGGCAATAAACTTACAGACAATACATATGATTACTATAAGGAATATGCAGTTGGAATAGCTGAAGATTTATGCGATGCCGATGGAAACAATTATGGTATTAAGATTTCTTCGGTTCAGCGCCAAGGTGAGGCAGATACGGCCGGGTTGCTTTTGAAATATAAAGCTGTTGGCGATGAAGAAAAAATGGAAACCGTCAATGAAGATTTGAAAACTGCTCTTGAAGAGAAGATGTTTTTCTTTAAGCCGACAATTACTATGAATGATAGTAAAACCGGTTTTACTGCGGCTTATGAGGACATTATCCTTGCAGGTGATTACGATTATGAATTCAAAAACAAGCTTGCCGAAAACGGCTTTAATGTTAATAGTGTTACGGTGGCAAGCGATTTTAAGTCAATTGAAGTTTTGTTGAATTCTGCCTTAACCGATGAAGAGGTTGCAAAGTTAAACGATGTCATGACAATTTCAGATAATTATGGCGGAATGGTGAATGATGGTGGTCAGACGAGTTCTACTGTAAGTTCGGAAACGCTTAAGAGTGCATTACTTGCAATTTCAATTTCGCTTCTTTGTATGTTGATATATATTGTTATTCGTTTTGAGCTGCTCAGTGGTATTGCGGCTGTCTTGGCTCTTGCTCACGATCTTATAATAATGCTTTGTGGAATGGTTGTTTTTCATATTGAAATCAATTCAACATTTATTGCCGCAATTATCACAATTTTAGGTTATTCTGTCAATAATACAATTATCATATTTGATCGTGTACGTGAAAACAAAAAGTTCTATGCTAATAAGCGTATCAACGGTAAAATGGTTAAGCCGGCATATATTGCTAACAAATCTGTTCAAGATACGATTTGGCGTTCGATCAATACGACGCTTACCACTTTGATTATGATTGCAATGGTTGCAATAATTGGTGTGTCCGATATTCGAGTATTTGCCCTACCGATAATATTTGGTCTATTAGCCGGGACATATTCATCGGTCTTTATAGCACCTACTATTTGGGCAATTATGGAAAAGGCGTTCCCCGAAAACGTAAAACAGTCGAAGGCCAAACGCTCTCAGACCAAAGTGAAAGCTGATAAATAACAGTACGAAATAAGCCTTCGTCATTGAAGGCTTATTTTTGTATATGTAGCGAGCATTAACCTAACTCACTTATTGGCAAAACTTGTAGATATTGTCAATTCAGTTTATTGGAGAAAATATGAACGTTAGTATTTCGCAAAAGAATTCTAGTAAAATAGATTTAGCTGCGGTAAAAAAAGTTGCAACCGAACTTGAACTTAATGAGAAATTCGTTGAGTTGTTATTTTTACGTGGAATTGATAATGGAAATGCGATAAAACAATTTTTATATCCTGACGTAAATATGTTCTATGATCCGTTCCTTATGAAAGGAATGAAAGATGCATCTCAGCGGATTAAATCAGCAATTGAGAATAAGGAAAAAGTTGTAGTTTATGGTGACTATGATGCGGATGGAGTATGTTCTGCTGCAATTTTAGCATTGTTTTTGTCATCACGGGGGTTGGATGTTTATGTTCATATTCCAAATAGAATTGGTGATGGTTATGGCCTTAATACGGAAAAACTTTCGCAAATAATTGACGAGCATATTCCGGATTTAATAATTACATGCGATTGTGGTATCTCCGGTGCCAGTGAAGTGAGGTTTGCACTAGAACTTGGTGTTGATGTGATTGTAACCGATCATCATGAGATATCCGGCGAAATTCCAGAATGTATTGTAATTGATCCTAAGCAAAGTGATTGTAGTTATCCTTGTAAAAATTTGTGTGGTGCAGGCGTAGCATTAAAAGTAGTTGAGTCACTATCTTGTCGTGAAGAAGTTATGTCGTATTTTGATCTCGCGTGCGTTGCTACGATCGCTGATCTTGTTCCGCTTGTTGACGAAAATAGGCTTATTGTGCAATATGGGCTGAAACGCATTAACGAAAGGCATAATCTGGGCATGTCTATCTTATTTGACTCACTTGGCTTAAAAGATATTGTAAGTGGTGATATTGCATACAAGGTGGCGCCACGGATCAACGCAGCCGGTAGAATGGGGGACGCATATCGTGCATTTGAGTTGTTAACTTTGACAGATATAGGTCGCTTAAAGCAAATTGTGGATGAAATTGAACACGACAACGCAGAAAGAAAAAAAATGTGTGACGAGATGTTTGATGAAGCAGTGGGAGATCTTGCATATGAAGATCTTGTTCATAGTCATGCTGTCGTATTAAGTCATCCTTCTTGGGAAAAAGGAGTGACAGGAATTTTAGCAGCAAGACTTGCTAGTGAGTATAATCGCCCAACATTTATAATGGCTAAATCAGGGGACGATGTATATAAGGGGACCTGTAGAAGCGTTGATGGTATAAATGTGCACGAACTTTTAATGGCGTGTAAAGATTATTTAATTGAATTTGGTGGGCACGCGCAAGCAGCAGGGTTTTCAATTAAATACGAGATGATACCGGCCTTTAAGAATGCTGTAAATGATTATTTATCCAAATATCCGAATGAAGTCTATTTGCCTAAATCGCAGTATGATATGGCCATCAGTGCAAATGATATTCAGTATGATTTTGTTAAATCGTTGAGTCTTTTAGAACCAACCGGTAATGGCAATACGAAGCCACTTTTTAGACTTGACGTCGATTCCGTTAAAGTTGCATCATGTAAAAATAACAAAGCGCACATTTCCGTAACACTAGATACCGGTTTACAACTGTTTGCGTTTAATTACGCAAAGCTATCATATCAATTGATGTCTTCCGGAATAAAGACGCTTGTCGCCGAACTACAAACTGGAAACTATGGCGGGAAAGCTATAAAAGGTATAATTAAGTGCTGCTCACCATCAGAATTATACATAAATGATTGTGCATGTAGTGGGTATGAATATGGATTGCTTAAGTATTTACCGAAAGATAAGTGTAGTTTTTTAGTGTATAACGAAGCTGATATTGATGAGCTTGTTAAGCCACTTTATGGGACATTAGTAATAGCGTCTGATCGTGAAACATATGACGTGTATAATAACAGACATGCATATCCAAAAGTTAGAGAGTATTTATATACTACTACTCGTAATAATTTTTCACGCGTAATTGTCGCTCCTGATTTTTCTAGCGACAACTTGTGTTTGTCAAATTATGATAAGATTATTTTTTTGCGAACGCCACTCAATAATGGCATTATTGCATATCTAAATTCTGTTACTAAGGCTAGAATATACATTCCAAGTGAACCTAAAAATGTGTACAGTCTTAGCGTTGAGCGTTCTGTTTTTGCAGATTGTTTCAAAATAATTAAAGCAAACGAAGGCATATTGTTTTCTAATGTTAATTCGTTTTATCGCCACGTGGATGCCGAATCACTTGATATAAAGTTACCACAATTTATTTTCTGTATACAAGTTTTTGCCGAATTGGGAATAATAAAGATAGCAGATGCGCCATTCAAAATTCTAATAGATGATAGTATTCACGCTAAACTCGATAAATCAAAGATTTATACTCTTGTTAAGGAGAGATTGCTTAAATAATGCAACAACTTCAAAAAAAATTTGAATTAGTGTTCAATTCTCAACAAGTTGAGCTTCTAAATAAAGCACTTGATTATGCTACGAAAATGCATGCCAATCAATTTCGTGAATCGGGTGAACCATACATAACACATCCGATTGCTGTAGCGAGTATACTTTTTGATCTTGGATTAGAC
>CAVEYH010000044.1:0-7463 GCA_963620055.1 bacterium
AAGTTATACTAATCGCTCCGTAAAGGAGAAGCGGCTCATGGAAATAGGCTGTAAAATCAAGGAACTAAGACTAAAGAACGGACTTACGCAAGAGGAACTCGGGGACAGATGCGAGCTTACGAAAGGCTATATCTCGCAACTCGAAAACGATCTAACCAGTCCGTCGATAGCGACGCTTAAAGACATATTGACGTCGCTCGGCACCACGCTTGCGGACTTTTTCGCGGACGACGACGACGAAAGTCTTGTGTACGGCGAGAACGATTACTTTGTAAAGATCGGCGACAATTCTTCGATAACGTGGCTGGTTCCCACCGCACAGAAAAACGAGATGGAGCCTATAAGGTTACAGCTTAATGCGGGAGCGGAGATCGAACACGACATGCCACACGAGGGCGAGGAATTCGGCTATGTGATCGAGGGTAAAATTCGCATACACGTCGGCAAGCGTACGGCGGATGCGAAAGCAGGTGAAAGTTTCTATTACCGTGCCGCAAAGTCACATTACATTGAAAACATCGGGAACGGAGAAGCTGTGGTTATCTGGCTGTCCTGCCCGCCTAACTTTTAATAAAGGAAAGAACGCAAATGAAAGAAAAAATCGAGAAGATAATCGAAGTCAAAAACGTGACAAAAGTGTTCGATGACGTGACGGTCATCGACGATCTCAACCTGTCGATAAGAAAAGGTCAATTTTTGACGTTGTTAGGTCCGAGCGGTTGCGGAAAAACTACGCTCCTTCGCATGATAGCCGGGTTTATGACTCCTTCGTCGGGTAGAATATTTATCGGCGGTCAGGACGTCACCGACCTTCCGCCGTATAAGCGTCCCGTCAATACCGTGTTCCAAAAGTACGCGTTGTTTCCGCATCTCAACGTGTTCAAAAACGTTGCGTACGGTCTAAAACTAAAGAAAATCGATGCGGGTGCGGTTGTCGATAAAAACGGCAATCCCGTTACGGGCAAAGACGGCAAAGAGCTAAGAAAGACTCGCAAGTTTACAAAGGCCGAGATCGAAGAAAAAGTCAATCATGCGTTAAAGATGGTAGGACTCGAAGATTACGGTCACCGCGACGTAAACTCGCTGTCCGGCGGTCAGCAACAGCGTGTCGCGATAGCGCGTGCGCTCGTGTGCGAACCGCAAGTTTTACTACTTGACGAGCCGTTGGGCGCGCTCGATCTAAAAATGCGTAAAGAGATGCAGATCGAACTAATGAAAATGCATCGTGAGTTGGGTATTACTTTCGTATACGTCACGCACGATCAGGAAGAGGCACTTACGATGTCCGATGCCGTGGTCGTACTCAGCGACGGCGAAATACAGCAGATAGGCACGCCGAAAAAGATTTACGACGAGCCGGCTAACGCATTTGTTGCCGACTTTATAGGCGAGAGTAACATTCTCTCGGGCGTAATGATTAAGGATAAGCTTGTCAGATTTTTTGACACAAACTTCGAGTGCGAGGACAAGGGCTTTGGCAAAAACGAGCCGGTCGACCTTGTGGTGCGCCCCGAGGACATCAAGATCTATCCTATTGACAGCGAAAAAGGGCAGTTATGCGGAAAGGTGTTGACTACGGTATTTAAGGGTACTTGGTACGAAATGGAGATCGAGTCAAACGGCTATGAATTTACCGTGCAGTCCACGTCCGAAGCAAAACCCGGCGATGAAGTGCGCCTAGGAATTAAGCCGGACGGCATACACATCATGAAAAAACGCTGTACCGTCAACGAATTTCGCGGTGAGATCAGCGGAGAAAACACGGTTGATTTTTGCGACGGAACATTCGAGTTCGAGAACAAGGACAATCTTGAAAAAGGTACGCCCGTCAAAGTCACCGTGCCGTTTGACGCGGTTGAATTGCTTGACGACGAGGACGACGGAACGATCGGTGCGAACGTCACGCAGACTCTGTACAAGGGCACTTATTATCAGGTTCAGGTTTATACCGACACTGACGAGGATTTTTACACGGATACCGCCGACGAATGGGATATGGACGACCGCGTTGGTATTAAAGTCGATCCGACGAAGATCACCGTTGAGCCTATAACCGAAGAGGACGAGGAAGAGTCCGAGCGCGAGAAAGAACAGGCGCATGAAGAGATAGAAAAAGAACAAGAACAAGCGGAGACCGAAAAGGAGAACGAAAATGAAGAAAACGTTTAAGCGCAAGTATTTTGCGTTCCCCTATGCGGCAATTTGCATAGTGTTCGTCGTGGTCCCGCTTGCGATGTTGTTGTACTTTGCGTTTACCGACTTTGAAGGTTCGTTTACGTTTTCTAACTTTGCGTGTTTTTTCACCGAGCCGGACACACAAAACGTGCTGTGGGAATCAGTCGGCATCGCGCTACTGGCCACGATAATTTGTTTTTTGCTTGCGTATCCGCTGGCTTACATTCTAGCATCTGCGCCGTTTAACAAAATAGCGGTACTTTCGATGATGTTCGTGACGCCCATGTGGATAAATTCATTGTTACGCATTTACGCCATTCGTACGTTGCTTGAAATGATAGGACTTTCGCGAGGTACTTTTGCGGTGATAATAGGTCTTGTGTATGATTTTTTCCCGTTTATGTTACTGCCGATCTATACCACATTGTGTAATATGGACAAAAGCTATTTGGCGGCTTCCTATGACTTAGGCGCAAATCCCGTGACAAGTTTTTTGAAAGTGACTTTCCCGCTGTCGCTCGACGGAGTGTTTAGCGGAATACTCATGGTATTTATGCCGGCAGTATCGACAATAGGCATTACCGAAATGCTCGGGAACAAAGATATTTACATGTTCGGCAACCTAATCAACGATTATTTAGGTGAGTTTTATACGTGGAATATAGGCGCGGCCTATTCGTTCATAATGCTTGTGCTTATTGCGATAACGATGCTAATAACCAATTTATTCGGCAAGGCGAACGTAGATTCGGTGGGAGGTGCGCTATGAACTCGAAAGCAAAGAAAATTTTCGGCTGGATCTTTATCGCAATCATGCTCGCATTCGTGTACATGCCCATCATTATTTTGATAATTTTTTCGTTCGCGCCCGAGAGTAAGGCGATAGGCAATTGGGACAAAATAACGTGGTCGGGCGATCTTTACGTTCAGCTCGTGCACAACGATCAAATACTTGAGGCGATACGCAACACGTTCGTGCTTGCGCTCTCGTCGTCGCTTATCTCTACCGTTTTGGGCACTGTGGGCGCGGTCGGCATTCAACAGCTCAGCCGTAGATTCAAGCGCCTTGTAAACGGGATGAGTCAGATTACGGTCATCAATGCAGAGATCGTAACCGGCGCGGCATTTATGTTGTTTTTCTCTACACTAGGGTTAGAGGGCTTTCCCGCACTTATAATAGCGCACGTCGTAATAACGATGCCGTATGTATTATTGAGCGTGACCCCGAGACTCAACCAGCTAAACCCAAACTTGTACGAAGCGGGATTGGATCTCGGCGCGGGCCCGATTCGTACATTAGTGACGATAATATTGCCACAGCTTGTGCCTGCAATGATTGCGGGATTCGGACTTTCGTTCACGTTGTCGCTCGACGATTATGTCATTAGCAAGTTTATTAACGGCAATGTTCAGACTATCTCAACGCTTATTTACAGTGCAACGAAAAAAGGTATACCTGCCGTGTGGCGTGCGGTCAGCTCAATGATCTTTATAGTGGTCATGGCGGTGCTTATCGCGATCAACATCGTATCCGGCAAAAAGAAAACGGAGGCTAGTGCAAAATGAAAAAATTAGTTTCGATTTTAATCTGCCTTGCGCTTGCGTTCGGGGCGATGCCGCTAGTTGCGTGCGGAGACAGAACGGCTACACTAAAAGTGTACAATGTCGGTGAGTACATGGACGAAGACGTTATCGCGGGATTCGAGAGTTGGTATTACGACAACACCGGCAAGAAAATTACACTGGAATATAAGACATATTCACAGAACGAAGACATGTATACCGAGATCTATAAAAAGCACGCCGATTACGACGTGGTGGTAGGTTCCGATTATATTGTCAGTCGCATGATAAGGAACGGACTGCTTACAGAGATCGATCGTGACTTTGTGTACGGAGAGGACGGCGAAGACGGCATTATCTCCGAGCGCATAATAGATTTTGTAAACGATTACGAAAACTACGAAGGCAGAGACGATTATACACCGTCGATAAGATATTCCGTGCCGTATATGTGGGGAACGTTCGGCATCATGTATCGTGCGGACCTTATCGAAAATCCGCTCGATTGGAAAAATTTGTCATGGAACGAACTGTTCAAGTCCGGATCGAACGAGAACAAACGTTATATGAAAAACAGCGTGCGCGATGCGTTCGCTTCCGCAGCAATCGTGGCAAACAGCGAAACGTTGTCCGCGCTAAGTAACGGCTTTACGGACTACAATGCCGAGTATTACGCATTCTTGTCGCAATGCATCAACGATACCGACACGGAAAATATGGACAAGGTCGAGAACGCGTTGAAAGAGCAAAAGAAGTATTTGTTCGCATACGAGTCGGACGACGGCAAGGACGATATGATCTCATCGTCGCCGAGTGCCGTAGAAGGTTTTTTCTGGTCGTGTGACGCAGGCTATGCCATGGAAGACAGCACAGACCTATATTACGGAGTGCCGATTGAGGGCGCGAACGTTTGGGTTGACGCATTCACCGTTCCGAAGTACGCAGGCAATCCCGAGGCAGCAAAATGGTTCCTTCGCTATCTTATATCCGGTTCCGTCGAAGAGGACGGAGACGTACCGTACCTAAACCGCGATTATGCAGGGTGTTCGTCACCGATTACCGCCGTTCAGGACGACACGGCAGAGGTTATGAATACGGCTTGGTCGCTTATCTCTTCAGGGGAAGAGACTTACGAGGGCGATGACGAAGACGTCGAGTATTACTTTGACTTTTTTAGCGAAGCGGAAGGCGATGACTTCGGAGAAATGTATATAAGCATGCTGTTTCCGTCGGACGAGATTTTGTCGCGTTGTGCAGTAATGCGTGACTATGACAAGCGGTCGTGCGTAGAAACCGCAAAAATGTGGATTAGGGTAAAGGCAGCTGCATGAACGACACTTTTAATTATGATGCAATAGTAGTGGGAGCGGGTCACGCAGGGATTGAAGCGGGGCTTGCTCTCGCGCGGATGGGACTAGAGACCCTCGTGCTGTCGATAACGCTCGACAACGTAGGCTATCTTGCGTGCAATCCGAGCATAGGCGGTACGGCAAAAGGACACCTCGTTCGCGAAGTCGACGCGCTCGGTGGAGAAATGGGCGTGGCGGCAGACAAGACACTAACTCAGCTCCGCATGTTAAACAGATCAAAGGGCGCGGCAGTGCAGTCACTTCGCGCACAAGTAGACAAATATAAATATCACGAATATATGAAACGCACCCTCGAGCGTCAACCGAGGCTACACCTTCGTCAAGGCGAAGCCGCCGAGATTCTCTATGACGGTGACAAGGTTATGGGCGTTCGCACCGTATATAAAATGACTTACCTTGCCCCCGTTGTCGTACTTGCGTGCGGAGTGTATCTAAAATCGACGATTATCGTCGGAAGCGTCATCGAAGAAAAAGGTCCTGTGTGTTTTAACCGTGCAAATCACTTATCGGATAGTCTTAGCGATATGGGCATCGAATTGCGCCGTTTCAAAACCGGTACGCCGGCGAGAATCAAGGGAAGCACGGTCGACTTTTCTGCTCTTGAAGTACAGGAGGGTGATGACGATATTTATTCGTTTTCCTCACTAAGCAAAAAGGTCAATGCAAAAAAGCGTCGTTGTTATTTAGGCTATACAAACGAGGGCACGCACACGATTATTCGCGACAACTTGTCACTGTCACCGAAATATTCGGGACTTATACACGGCACAGGTGCCAGATACTGTCCGTCAATCGAAGATAAAATTGTGCGATTTGCCGACAAGGCTCGCCACCAATTTTTCCTTGAGCCCGAGGGCGACGGCACCGAAGAAATGTACGTTCAGGGCATATCGACATCGTTGCCGGCATTCGTGCAGTACGGAATGTATCGCAGTATACACGGCTTTGAAAACGTCGAAATTATGCGTGACGCATACGCGATCGAGTATGACTGCATCAATCCGCTCGAACTGTATCCGACATTGATGCACAAAAAGTACAAAGGTTTGTTCTTTGCGGGTCAAATCAACGGCACGAGCGGTTACGAAGAGGCTGCCGCACAAGGCATTGTCGCAGGCATCAACGGAGCACTTTATTTTCAACATCGCGAACCGATGGTACTTACGCGCGACAACTCGTATATCGGTGTGCTTATAGACGATCTTGTGACCGTGGGCACGGACGAACCGTACCGCATGATGACTTCTCGTGCCGAATTTCGTCTGTCGCTCCGTCAAGACAATGCGGATCTAAGGCTTACGCCAATCGGCGAAAGAGTGGGGCTGGTCACCAAAAAGCGCAAAAAGGCATACGAGAAAAAACTTGCGGAACTTGAAAAAGCTCGTGCGAGAATGAGTAAAACTTATACACCGGCGGAAGTAAAATCTCTGTTCGAAAAGTACGGCGAGCCGATTCCGAAATCGGGGCTGTCACTGTCCGCGATCGTGCGCCGTCCGTTCGCTACACCACGAATCCTTAACGAATACTTGCATGCGTTTGACGGAATAGATCCGTCCGCTACCGAACAGGCGTTTGTAGAAGTGAAGTATGAGGGGTATCTTGCCCGCGCAGAAAAAGCTCGTGCCGAGCAAAAACGTCTCGAGAACGCTTCACTTTCACCCGATACGGATTATCGCGAGATAAACGGATTGCGCCTAGAAGCCGCAGAAAAGCTCAATCGCATCAAGCCGTTGTCGATAGGTCAGGCGTCGCGTATTTCGGGTGTCACTCCCGCCGACATAAATGTGCTAATAATCAATCTTAAAAAATAAGATAACATAAGGCATAATAAAAAGCCATAGCATTTCGAACAAACGAGGCTATGGTTTTTTTAACGTCATGTTTATGAGTGCGGTAAATTATATGTTTTTTAAGTCATCGGGGCTTATTTTGCGATTTTTGAAGTAGTATTCGCGGTCGTGATCGTTTATCTCGCGCAAAACGTGACAAGGACTGCCGACAGCGACGACGTTTGCGGGGAGATCTTTTGTGACGACACTGCCTGCGCCGACAACGGTATTGTCACCTATCGATACACCGGGGAGTACGATGACGTTTGCGCTCAGCCAGCAGTTTTTACCGATATGTACGGGCATATTGTATTGATAGATTTTCTCACGGAGTTGCGGTAGAATCGGATGACCGGCTGTTGCCAAGATTACGCTCGGACCGAACATGGTATAATCGCCTACGGTGATCTCGCCGTCGTCAACCAGTGTGAGATTGAAATTGGCGTATACGTAATCGCCGAACGTTACGTGTTTACCGCCCCAGTTTGCGTGGAAAGGCGGTTCGATATAACAGCCCTTGCCGATG
>CAVEYH010000045.1:0-4510 GCA_963620055.1 bacterium
TTGCGGTATAGCGGCAGGCGCACGCAATACGCTGAGTGCTATAACTGAAGAACTTGAAACAAAACACATTACGAACGCTATCGTATCGCAAACAGGTTGCATCGGCATATGCAAATATGAGCCGATTGTCGAAGTGTTCGCACCGGGAGCGGAAAAGGTGACTTATGTTCACGTTGATCCTGAACGTGCACGTCAAATCATTGCAAGCCATATTATGAATGGCAAGCCAATTACCGAATATACCTACAGTTATGCTGTAAAGGAGAACTAAATGCTGGAGAGAGCACACATACTTGTTTGCGGAGGTACGGGTTGTACTTCCGGAAACAGCAAGAAAATTTTTAACGAATTTGACAGACTATTAAAAGAAAATAAACTTGATAAAGAAGTTAAGCTTATCATGACCGGTTGCTTTGGCCTTTGCGCACGCGGACCTATTGTAGTAGTATATCCGGACGGTGCATTCTATCAGCATGTTAAAGTTTCCGATGTCGAAGAAATAGTCGTTGAACATATTCTTAAGGGTAGAATTGTAGAGAGACTACTCAATAAAGAAAAAGATGAGGATGGCGAAATTAAGCCATTCAATGAGACCGCTTTTTATAAGAGCCAGCATCGTTTAGTTCTGCGCAATTGTGGTGTAATCAATCCCGAAAACATTGACGAATACCTTGCGTATGACGGATATCTTGCATATCAAAAGGCAGTTACCGAAATGACGCCGCAAGAAGTCATTGACACCATCAAAAAGAGTGGGCTTCGCGGTAGAGGCGGCGGAGGCTTCCCTACGGGCAACAAATGGCAGTTTGCTCGTAATTCTGTCGCAGATCAAAAGTATGTTGTATGTAATGCCGATGAAGGTGATCCGGGCGCATTTATGGATAGATCCGTACTAGAAGGTGACCCTCACTCTGTAATTGAGGCTATGATGATTGCAGGGTATGCCATCGGTGCAACACAAGGCTACATTTATGTCCGCGCCGAATATCCGATCGCTGTTCATAGACTGCAGGTCGCTATAGCGCAAGCACTTGATTATGGCATACTTGGCGATAATGCGATGGGACTTGGACATAAATTTAATGTTGAGTTACGTTTAGGCGCCGGTGCGTTTGTTTGCGGTGAAGAAACCGCACTATTAAATTCGACAGAGGGTAAGCGTGGTGAACCACGTCAACGTCCGCCGTATCCTGCTGTTAAAGGTTTATTCGGGAAGCCGACACTCATAAACAACGTTGAGACATATGCAAATATTACGTCTATTATTCTAAATGGATCGGAATGGTTTGCGTCAATGGGTACCGAAAAAAGCAAAGGTACAAAAGTGTTCGCACTTGGCGGTAAGATTCGCAATACTGGCCTTGTCGAAATTCCAATGGGTACTCCTTTAAGAACCATTATTGAGGAAATTGGCGGGGGTATTCCAAACGGTAAAAAATTTAAGGCAGCTCAGACTGGTGGACCGTCAGGCGGTTGTATACCGGCATCCCTTATAGATACGCCTATTGACTATGATAATCTTATTGCAATTGGCTCTATGATGGGTAGCGGCGGACTTATAGTAATGGATGAAGATAACTGCATGGTTGATATTGCAAAATTCTTCCTTGAATTTACTGTTGATGAATCATGTGGCAAGTGTACTCCTTGCCGTATCGGCAACAAACGTCTTTATGAGATGTTGGATAAGGTTACGAAAGGCGAGGCTACAATGGAAGATCTCGACGAGATGGAAAAGCTTTGTCATTACATCAAAGAGAATTCTCTGTGTGGATTAGGTCAAACTGCGCCGAATCCCGTATTATCCACTTTGAGATATTTCAAAGATGAATATATTGCGCATGTTCGTGATAAAAAATGTCCTGCCGGCGTATGCAAAGCACTTATATCGTATTCTATCGATCCCGCTCAATGCGTAGGTTGCGGATTGTGTAAACGCGGATGCCCGGTTGGTGCAATTTCTGGCGAGATTAGGCAGCCACATGTTATTGATCCGTCAAAGTGTATTAAGTGCGGTGCATGTATTGCTGCTTGCCGTAAGAATGCAATCAAGAAGTAGAGGTAAAAACAATGAAAGAAGTTACGTTAAAGATAAATGATATTTCCGTTACGGTCCCCGAGGGAACGCGTATTCTTGATGCAGCGCGTAAGGCCGGATTTACTATTCCTACGCTTTGCTATTATAAAGATCTTACAAATGAAGGCAGTTGCCGTGTTTGCGTAGTAGAAGTTAAAGGTGCAAGAAGTCTTGTTGCAAGTTGTTCTGCTGTGGTTGCAGAAGGTATGGAAGTGTATACAAATACTCCCAAAGTACTAGAATCAAGGAAAACAACTATCGAACTTATTCTTAGCAATCATGAAAAGAAATGTCTCTCTTGTGTAAGAAGCACTAATTGCGAACTACAAAAGCTCTCGCTTGAATATGGTTGCAATGAAAATCGTTTTCACGGAGTAAAGACACCGGTTACGGTTGAAGAATCTAATGCATATCTTGTTCGCGATAATGCAAAATGCATACTTTGCCGCCGTTGCGTAGCTGTATGCCAAAAGGTTCAATCCGTTGGTGTAATTGGTGCAAATTATCGTGGTTTTAACACTATGATTGGTTGTGCATTCGATCGTTCGTTGGGTGCTGTCGACTGTGTGGCATGTGGGCAATGTATAAACGTTTGCCCGGTTGGCGCACTTTCTGAGTGCGATGATACCGCTATGGTTATAGATGCACTTGCAGATAAGAGTAAAACTGTAATTGTAGGTACTGCACCGTCAGTGAGAGTAGCTCTCGGCGAAGAATTCGGATATCCGATCGGTACAGATGTTGAAGGGAAAATGGTAGCTGCTCTTAAGAGAATGGGCTTTAATAAAGTATTTGACGTTGATATGACTGCAGATCTTACGATCATGGAAGAAGGATACGAATTTCTAGAGAGATTACAAGATAAAACTGCAGCATTGCCAATGATTACGAGCTGCAGCCCCGGATGGATTCGCTTTATTGAGTTTAATTATCCTGAGTTATTACCACATGTATCTACTTGCAAATCACCTCAACAAATGTTTGGTGCAGTAATAAAAACATACTATGCTGAGAAAATGGGCATTGATCCTAAAGATATAGTGGTTGTTTCGTGTATGCCATGTACAGCCAAAAAGACTGAAATTTTCCGTGAGAATCAAAATGCAAGTGGTTATCCCGATATTGATGTAGTGCTTACCACTCGTGAACTTGCGCGTTTAATTAGGCATTATGGAATCAATTTTACTTCACTTCCGAACGAAGAATTTGACGTTCCGCTTGGTATTGCTTCTACGGCAGGGCTTTTATTTGGTGCTACAGGTGGTGTTATGGAAGCAGCACTTCGTACTGTGTATGAAGTTGTGACGGGTTCGGAACCGCCGTCAATTGATTTCAAGGCAGTTAGAGGCACAAAGGGTATTAAGAGTGCGACGGTGGATATGAACGGTAAAAAAATTAAAGTCGGTGTTGCGCACACACTGTCTAATGCACGCAAAATGCTTGAAGATATAAAAGCCGGCAAATCGGATTACCAGTTTATTGAAATAATGACTTGTCCTGGTGGCTGTGTCAATGGTGGTGGTCAACCGATTGTATCATCAGATATTATAAATGCGGGTGTTGACGTAAAAGCACTTCGTGCTGCAGCAATATATAAGGCGGACAAAAAGAGCAAGCTGAGAAAATCGCATGAAAATCCGGTCATAAAGACACTTTACAGTGAGTACTTTGTTAAGCCGAATAGTCATAAGGCTCATGAAATTTTGCACACTACCTATCGTAAACGTGAAAAAATGTAATTTGACAGTATAAGTACAACAAGTTAAAACCGATCTATAATAAATTGGACGAAATCAATTACAAATTGTAGATCGGTTTTTTTATTGTTAAATTATAATAAAAACTAAATTTGAATTCCAAAGTCATATTTATAATTATAATAATTTTCTTGCAAAATACATTACTGTGTAGTATAATAATACAAGTGCAAATGTTACAATCCTAAAGCGGAGGAGCCTATGCGTGACGAAATAAACAATTTATTTGCTAGGATTGAAGCGGTAAAACAAAAATACGGAATATTGCGCGATATAACTGTTGTCGCGGCAACAAAGACCGTTTCGCCAGATCGAATAAATCAACTACCGACGTATGGTATTAACATCGTCGGAGAGAATCGCGTGCAGGAACTTCTCGACAAGTACGATAAAGTTCATGGAATTGATTGGCATTTTATTGGTGCCTTGCAGACGAATAAAGTTAAGTACATTATAGATAAAGTTAGCCTTATTCATTCTGTTGATCGTGAAGCACTTGCAGATGAGATTGATTCTCAAGCGGCAAAACGTAACATAACACCAAATGTTCTTGTTGAAATCAATATTGGCGGTGAAATTAACAAAAGCGGAGTGTCGATAGATCGAGCTAAGTCATTTATCGATTATGTCGCTAAAAAGGATCACATTGTATTGAAAGGTGTTATGAGCGTTCTTC
>CAVEYH010000045.1:4520-7408 GCA_963620055.1 bacterium
GCGTCTGATGAATTATACATAAAACTATCTGATTTTGGAAAATATTCTTTCGAACATTACGGTGCAGATGTGGTTTCGGCGGGGATGAGCGGAGATTTTAAAAAGGCAATACGCTTTGGAGCGAATATGATTCGTCCGGGAAGTGCAATATTTGGCAAAAGAAAATATACGGAGATAAGTACAAATGAGTGAATTTAACGATTATTTTAGGCGCAAATCGGATGAAGACGAACGATCGCAATATTCTACCGGGAATAGCGGCAACTACGATTTTTATGAAGATACTCACGATAATGCCGGTAATTACATTGCAAAACTTCGTGATTTTCAACGAGAAAATCAGATAGAAAACGGTTATACAAAAGGTGATGAACGCATTGCTTTTTCTGGTAATAGCGGAATAAAAAACATAACGTCCCAGGGCGGGAAATATCAAAATTGCATGGTATATGAGCCAAAGACTGCGGACGACGTGCAAATACTTATTGACTTCTTAAAAACGAAAGAGTCGGCAATAATCAACCTTGACAATGTAGACGATGAAATATCCCAAAGAGTGTTAGATTTTGTAAGTGGTGCAGTTTATGCTCTTAATGGCAGTGTTCATCGTGTTTCTGGAAATATATTTTTATTATTGCCGGAAGGTGTTGGTATTACTAATTCGTATGAGATGAAAGGAAATGCAAGAAAATAATAAGTTTTTTAAATTCTTACGGGCAATGTGGGAATATATAAAAGAAGCAAAAATGGAGCTAATTGTGCTCGCTGTTGTCATAATTGTGGATTTGGTATCGAAATCACTTGTCGATGCCAACATGGATGAAGGGCAATGCATCACACTAATTCCAAATTTTTTGAATATAACATATATCCATAATGACAAAGCGGCATTTGGCTCTAGTTTTGGATTGGATAAATTGCTTGGCCAACAAGGCATAATGATTACATTTATAGTAATTTCATTTGTTGCTGTAATATTTTTTGGCTATTTTATGTTTCGAAATCGAGGAAAAGATAAGCTTTGTAGAATATCGTTTGGATTGATTATTGGTGGTGCGATTGGCAATCTAGTTGATAGGATAGCGTTTAGTTTTGTGCGTGATTTTATTCAATTTGAGTATTTTGGTCTTACAATTTTTGGATCAAAGTCGTTTGCAATTTTTAATATAGCCGATGCGGCTTTATGCATAGGTGTAGTACTCTTTGCGGTATATTACATTTTTATGTATAAAGAGCCAAAGAAGGTAGAAAAGCAAAGTAAAAGTCAAATCGAATATTCTGCACTTGACGATGATGAAGTGGTACCTAATGATAGTAATGTTAATCATGCGAAAACGATCATGACAGATCAAGCTAATGTGGAGTATCAAACAATTGTAACCGGAAAATCAGATGCATCTACAGCAGATGATAATACCGATAGGTCAAATAAAGATGGAAAAGACATTTAAGCCGGAAAAAATTGGACGACTTGATATAGTTTTGTCCAAATGTACCGGATATACACGCTCATATATTAAGCAACTTGTTGATAAACATGTTGTGTATATCAATGGTTGTTTAGCGGAAAAATGCGGGCAAATTGTGAAGCTTACCGACAAAATCGTGCTTAACGAACCCGAACTTGTGACCAAAATAGAGAAGAAAGATATACCGATTGAAATTCTATATGAGGATGACAGCATAGCGGTTGTTAATAAGCCACAGGGGCTAACCGTACATCCCGCTGGTGGCAATTATACGGACACACTTGTTAATGCGTTAATGTATCGACTTGACAATTTATCCGGAATAAACGGTGAAATTCGCCCCGGCATAGTGCATCGTTTAGATAAGGATACTTCCGGGGTTATGGTTGTTGCAAAGACTGACGAAGCTCATCTTGCTTTATCCGAACAGATAGCCAATCGCACTGTAAAGAAAGAGTATGTTGCGATTTTGGAAGGGATACCAAAAAATGAGTGCGGCACGATACATACAAAAATCGGTAGGAATCCAAAAGATCGTAAGCTTATGGCTGTAACTGACGATGGAAGAGAAGCAATAACAGATTATAAAGTATTGACAAAGTTTAGTGAAAACTCGTTTGTGTTGTTTCGTATTCGTACCGGTCGCACGCATCAAATCCGTGTACATGCAAAATATATTGGACATCCAATTGTCGGCGATAAAGCTTATGGATACAAAAAGCAGAAGTTTGATCTAAAAGGTCAATTATTGCATTCATATCGACTCATACTCACGCATCCTATGAGTGGTGAAATAATGACGTTTACCGCACCGATTCCTGGCTATTTTGAGAGAGTTTATAATATGCTTGCACAAAAAGACGGATTGCCATTGTTTTGCTCGTTAATTATAGCAAATAGCGACTAAATCACAAAATTATTCTTGACATGCGCGTATAAAAGTTGTAAAATAGTTCGGTAAGCGAAGATAGTTTAGTGTTTTTGTAAGAGAGGTTTTTCTAAATGGCTAATGTAAAAAAACAAAATATATTTGCGAGATATTTTGCAGATTTCGGGTTAAGACAGATTTGTGACATTTTAATGATTGTAGGCGCAATAATGCTTATTGTCGGACTTAGTATTTCTGTTGCGTCGCTTACAGCATCGCTTATTGTTCTTGGAATCGGACTAGGAATTTATGTTGTAGCTTCCGGACTAGCCATTGTGCGTGCGGTGCTTGTGCTCACTTCAAAGATTAACCATCGTGCTCCGGAATATAAGCGAGCAATTGTGAATACTGTTATCATGGGCGTTATTTTTGCTTTGGCTGTGTTTGCATTTGTATATCTGCTTGTGGCATAAAATACTTAAGTAATATTTTTTAATGTTGTCAGTAATAAAGACGGTATCAAGTGGTACCGTCTTTTTGTTTGTTGCCGT
>CAVEYH010000046.1:0-7374 GCA_963620055.1 bacterium
AATGTTATAATTTTTAGTAAGACGATTCAGAAAACCGCATCTGTCTGTATTTTTAACTTCGTTCGTAAACGGATACGCCACTATTTCTGTAGCGCCACACTCGGCATATAAAATCCTCCTCTCGCGAAAACTATATACTTGCTTTGGCTTATCGTCGTCCTCTCTCTTAATCGGTTGAGAAAACGTAAACACTGCGAACTTTAATCCATGGATTTTTGCATATTCATTTGCGGTTCTAAAAATGGCGCGATGCCCTAAATGCATACAATCAAAAAAGCCAAGTGCCATGCAATATGAATCTAAAATAATTTGCCCCATCTTTAGCCTCTTAAGTACGTCTTAATTTTTAATCTACCAAGTTCATCCTTTTCGCCAAGCCCGAATAATTCGCCTTTACAATAAACTGTAAACGGCACACTCGGCACATCACCAACTTGTACTTTAACTCCATGAACAACATGGTCATATTCATATTCCGGCAAGTCATATCGCGGAAAATCTGCCAATGCTATTTCTAGAGGAATAACACATGCCTCACCAAGTTTTTCAAGTTTATCTATGCTGACAGCATCTTCAATACAAAAACTGCCGGCTCGCACACGTTTAATAGAGATCATAGTTGCAAATGAATCAAGCGAATATGCGAGATCTCGGCAAAGACTTCTAATATATGTGCCTGCAGAACAATGTATACGCATAAGATATATATTTTTATCTGTCGATTTTACAATCTCAAACGAATAAACTTCAACTTTATTAGCTCCCAAAGTAAAATCTACACCATTCCTTGCTAAATCATAAGCTCTGGTTCCGTTTACATTTTTTGCGCTATAACGCGGTGGAACTTGCTGTATGTTGCCTATATGATTCACTAGTTCTTTTACAATTTCATCTTGAGACGGTATATTAGTTGTAATATTTGTAATTATTCCGTCACCGTCAAGTGTATCAGTTTCATATCCAAAAGCAAACTCGGCTTCATATACTTTATCTTTTTTCAAAAATGCATCAAAAAGTCGCGTACCTTTGCCGACTCCTATAGGCAAAACCCCTTCGCCCGCAGGATCAAGTGTACCCATATGCCCAAGTTCTTTAATGTGTAAAATGCTCCTAACCTTATTTACAGCGTCACGGCTAGTCCACCCTTTAGGTTTATATAGATTTATTATTCCTTTCATTCGGGCATACCGTCAGTTACCGATTTAACGATTTTCCTAACTACGTCCTCGTAATTACCATTCACAACACAACCTGCGGCAAGTTTATGACCGCCACCACCAAACGACAATGCGGCCATTGAAACATCAAGTTGTTTTGATCGATAACTAACCTTGTAACTACGTTCATTTTGCTCGGTCATACAAACAGCAACTCCAACAGAGCCTATACTCATACCATAATCGATAAGTCCCTCTGTGTCTGACATATTGCAGCCACACTCATTTAGTATTTTGCGTGTTAATGTCATGATACAAATGTAATCATTGTGAAAAAAACGCATTGACTCAATTGCTTTTGCAGTAAGCATGATTTTATTTTTTGTGTTGTTTTTATAAAATCCGTTAACAATCAACTCTAAATCTGCGCCTGCTGCAAGTAATTTCGATGCAACAGCAAGCGTACCTGATTTAGTATTGTTATGCATAAAATTGCCTGTATCTGTCGAAATACCTAGGTATAATAAAGTCGCAATATCAGCATCAATTACGTTGTCTGCAGAAATCAAATCATATATAACTTCACATGCGCTACTCTTTTCGGGATACACATAATTCAATTTTGCAAAACGATTATTAGTCCTATGATGGTCAATATTTATCGTATTGCTACACTTATTGAAAACAGAAAACCACTTACCTAGTCTAAGGTCATCGGCACAATCAACAGCTATACCAAGATCGTAGCTAGAATACTTGACATCATTAAGCTCATTAAAACATTTAATAAATGCGTAATGTTGGGGTTTATCTGAATCTGTAACAAAATCAACGGATTTTCCAAACTTTTCGGCTATTTTTTTTAACGCAAAACCTGACCCGAGGCTATCTCCGTCCGGTCTAACATGGCATATAATAAGTATGCGCTCAGCTTTTTTTATACTTTCAATTACTGTTGCCACTGTTCTTAATGTCCTCTAGTATTGATTCGATTTTTGAACTGTATTGCATAGAAGTGTCAAGTCTAAATTCAAGCGACGGAACAGATCTCAAATCTGAAAACACAACTGACAATTCTTTACGAATAAAACCGGCTGCATTTTTAATCGCTTCAAACGTAGTTTTACATTTTTCTTCATTGCCATAAATCGATAAATACACTTTCGCAGTTTTAAGATCCTTTGCAACGTCAACATCAGTCACACTAACCATTTGAGTAACGCGAGGGTCTTTGACTTTATTGTCAATAACATCAGCAATTGCCTTGCGCATTTCGCTATTAAGTCTGTCTGTTCTAAAACTCATATCTACTCCGCTACACTATTTCTGTTGCTCAAGAACGTAGGCTTCAACTTCATCATTTTCAGAAAAAGCATCAAAATTTTCAAAACTTAAGCCACATTCGTAACCGGCAGCAACTTCTTTAACATCGTCTTTGAAGCGTTTAAGATTCTTAACTTCGCCATCAAAAATAACTACATCATTGTGATAAATGCGCACTTTTGCATTGCGTGCCATTTTGCCGTTGAGCACATAACTACCTGCAATTGCGCCAACGCCTGAAATTTTAATAACACTGCGGATTTGTGCTCTGCCAATAACACTTTCAGTATATTTAGGTGCAACAAGTCCTTTCATTGCAGCACTAACATCATCGATAGCTTCATAAATTATGTTATAAAGCTTTATCTCAACGCCGTTAGTTTCCGCAAGCTGCCTTGCTTCACTATCGGGACGAACATTGAATCCAATAATTATTGCGTTTGACACGCTAGCAAGCATGAGATCGGATTTATTGATCGCACCTACTCCACCATGCACAACAACAACTTTTACTTCATCATTGCTCAGTTTTTCCAGCGATGTCTTAAGTGCTTCAACCGATCCTTGTACGTCGGCCTTAATGAGAATATTAAGTTCTTTCATTTGACCTTCGCTAATCTTATTGAACACATCGTCAAGAGTAATCTTTTGTCCTTGGTTAGCCTGTTCGGTCTTAATCTTGGCTGCACGTTCGGCCACAATTTGTTTTGCAGTTTTCTCATCACCTACGACATAAATGCTGTCTCCTGCATTCGGAACATCTGTAAATCCAAGAACAGAGACTGGCATTGAGGGACCGGCTTCTTTAACAGAACGCCCTTTGTCGTCAACCATGCCTCTTACTCTACCGGATGTAAGACCGGATACAATATAATCACCAACATGTAACGTACCATTACTAACAATAATGTTTGCAATAGGACCTTTGCCTTTATCAAGTCTAGACTCAATAATTGATCCGCGAGCCTGACGCTTTGGATTTGCTCGATAGTTATTGTATTCTGCCAAAAACAAAATCATTTCAAGAAGCTTATCTATGCCTTCACCAGTTTTTGCTGAAATCGGCACCATAATTGTGTCTCCGCCCCATTCTTCCGGAACAAGATCATATTCGGTAAGCGCTTGCTTAACACGCTCAACGTTAGCACCCGGCTTATCAATCTTATTGATTGCAACAATTACAGGTACCTTTGCTGCCTTAGCGTGATTTATAGATTCTATTGTCTGAGGCATAACGCCATCATCAGCGGCAACAATAAGTACAGCTATATCGGTAACATTAGTGCCTCTTGCACGCATCTCGGTAAACGCTTCGTGTCCTGGCGTATCAAGAAATGTTATCTTTTCGCCCTTACAAGTCACTGAATACGCACCGATATGTTGAGTTATACCACCGGCCTCACCCGCTGCAACACTAGTTTTACGGATTGCATCAAGAAGCGATGTCTTACCATGGTCGACATGTCCCATTACCGTTATGATCGGAGAACGCTTAACCAGATCTTTTTCGTCATCTTGTTCATCGTGCATTGCTTCGAGCTTTTCTTCTTTTGTTTGCTCAAGTTTTAGTTCAAGCTCGACGCCTAATTCGTTGGCAACAAGTTCCATAGTCTGGAAGTCAACAACACTGTTTATATTTGTCATTATGCCAAGCAACATCAATTGTTTAATGATTTCTTGAGCAGTTTTCCCTATTTTTTCGCTTAAGATCTTTACTGTTAGATTTTCTGTAGTAATAATTGCCTTTTCAATCTTAATGGGCGCTACTACCACAGGTGCTTTTGCTTTTTTATTTTTAAGTTTACGCGTACCCATGCGCTCTTCGCCAACATCATCGGTTATAAAACCTTTGCGAATAAGCGTGCGCTTGTTCATCGTCTTCTTATCTTCGGGCTTGTTGAAATCTTTTTTCTTGTCAGGAACTCTACGTTCTTTTCCCTTGGTTTCGACAGTCATCGGCACAGGTTTTGAAATGAGCGGGCGCGCTCCGCTTGACCTAGTGTTACCATTCTGCGGTCTATTTACACGATCAGCCCCAACACTATTGTTGCGTTGACGAAAGTCGCCATTTTGTCTTGGATTCTGTGAGCGAGGACCATGCATGCCTCCCATATTGCCATGTTGTTGAGGCCTTGGTGATAACGGCTGAGGTGGCGTATACACACGATCGACAATAAAGTCAGGACGCTCTTTTGTTGTTGGCTGCTGGCTTTGAACACCGAAAGTTTTCGTACGAAGGTTATCTTTCTTTTCTTGCTTTTCGGGTTTATTTTCAATAACCTTTTTAGACTTATTTCCCGTGATAACAACCTTTTCAGACTTTATAGGTTCCGAGATAACCGGTTGTGGCTCGGTCTTAACCTCTTCTATTTCGGATTGCGGAGGTACAGGCTTAGCCTTCCGTTCAATCTCTGCTTGGCGTGAGCGCTCAATTTCTTCACGTCTAGTACGTTCTTTTCCCGCATTTTTTGTTTTCACTGCATTTAATGCCGTGTCGATTTTTTTCCTAATCGTTTTGTATTCCTCAACGAGTGCGGCAAAAGATCCGGCTTTGTCGGATTTGTTGAGACTATTGACCTTTTGAATTGTTGTTTCGGTCCTATTCTCTGTCGCTTTATTATCCAAGATGATTTACCTCCGTAACATGTTGATATGTTCCGTTCATATTATTAAGCATTGCTTGCGCCATTTGTTTATCGGTAATGGCAACCGCCTTGCACCCAGGTCTATGTGTAATATCTGCAACTGTGGTTTGTCTAACTATCACAGTGGGGACTCCGACTTGACTTCTTAAAATTTTTTCACGCGCATTTTCAGCAAGAGAGTCACAAAGTATCATGAGATATTTCTGCTTATGGTAGCGTTCTATAGAATCGCAACCGTAAAGAACCTTACCTGACTTCATCGCAAATCCAAGTATTGACACTACTTTATCCGGAGCAACACCTTTATTAACAGTCACCATTATCAAATTCCTCTAAAAGCTTGTCATAGACTTCAGCATTAACTTGAACCGAAAACGCTCGAGAAATCGCATTAGATTTACGACATTTTAATATACATTCGCGATTCCTACAAACGTATGCGCCTCTTCCGTTCTTTCGCCCGGTAAAATCAAGAGATATTTCTCCGTCAGACGAACGAACAATGCGAATCAATTCACGTTTATCACGCATCTCACGACAAGCAATGCACATGCGCTGTGGCGACTTTTTAACTTTCATATAATCTCCCGCACAAGAAAATTATTCAAGATCTCCGAGATCTTCATCAAAAATTGCTTCTTCTTTGAACTCTTCTCCACTTTCGTTATTCTCCGCAGGAGTTTCTTCCACTTCGGATTCTTCTTCATTCTGCATAAGTGATGAATATGGTTTTACATCAATTTTCCAGCCTGTTAACTTAGCTGCAAGACGTGCATTCTGACCGTCTCTACCGATTGCAAGCGATAGCATGTCATCCATTACAACAACTTTAGCAGTTCGCTCGTCGTCATTTACCTGAACCATAACCACTTTTGCCGGACTAAGACTACGTGCGATAAATTCAAGTGTATCCGGGCACCACGGAATGATATCAATTTTCTCTCCACCGAGTTCCGAAACAATTGCGTTAACACGCATACCGCGGTTACCGACACATGCGCCAACAGCATCGATGTTTTGCTCTTCACTATAAACAGCCATTTTTGTACGATAGCCGGCTTCTCTGACAATTGCTTTGATTGTAATAAGTCCGTTTGCAATTTCAGGAACTTCGAGTTCAAATAAGCGTTTAACAAACCCCGGAACAGTACGAGACACAAGAACTTGCGGTCCGCGTGTGCCGACCTTAATCTTTTTGACATAGACTTTGACTGTTTGTCCAACTTCATATTTATCGTTAGGCGCTTGGTCTTGCGGCATAAGCACAGCCTCAATCTGCTTATTGATTTCCACATGAACATTATTGCCGTCAATACTTCTTACTTTGCAAGTAATAAGCTCATCTTCCTTTTGTGAAAGTTCTGCAAAAGCATTGGCGGTTTCAATTTCGCGAAGCTTCTGCATAATAACTTGTTTTGCAGTCTGTGCTGGTATGCGTGCGATATCCTTTGGGTTAATTTCCTCACTAACCACATCACCAACTTTATATTTTTTATCGATAAGTCGTGCATCTTCCAGCGAAATCTGGGTATCTTTATCCTCAACTTCATCGACAACAGTTTGATATGCAAAAAATCTAATAGTATTGCGCTCCGGTATAATTTTTACATCGATTGCCTTTGCAACACCAGATTGTTTTTTATAAGCAATCGCCAGTGCGGGCTCGAGTGCTTCAATAAAAACAGACTCTTTTATACCCTTCGTTCTTGCTAGCTCCTCTAAAGCATTAAAAAACTCTTTACTAACCATTATACTTTATCCTCCGGATAATTTATTCAAATTTAACTAGCGGTCTTGCGAGCGCTATCTTATTGTTTTCTATTTTAATTTGCTCTTTACCTAGATCCAATGTAAGGACATTTCCATCACGAGCAATTAAAACACCCTCATAAATTTTTTTGCCCTTAATCGGGGCATAGAGCTTAATCTCTACTTCTTTTCCGTAATTTCTTTCAAAATCACGTTGTTTCTTAAACGGACGATCCAATCCCGGCGAAGAGACGTTAAAAATATACGGCTCACCGGCTGTAGGATCGAGTTCATCCAAAAGCGGATCAACGGCATAATGTACTTTTTCACAATCGTCAAGACTTACACCCGTCGGGATGTCTATGAAAATTGTGAGATTATCTTCGCCGTTAATTTTCTTAAATTCGACGTCAACAATCTCATAGCCTAATCCTGCTACAGTTGGTTGTATCTTTTCAATTACAGATTGTTCAATATTCAAGAAACATCCTCCTTACAAC
>CAVEYH010000047.1:0-7177 GCA_963620055.1 bacterium
TAGTTTCTCGTCGCTTTCTTCTTTCGCTATATCCGTAACACCGCTGTATAGATAAAGCGCTCGCACGCAATGGCCGTTGGCTTCTTTGAGATGATAAATATCTACGTCGTCCTGCGCGCCGTACGGATTGCCTTCGTAGATGTACGGATCACTGCATTTACCGCGGTTGACAAGGAAAAATTTTGCCATGTCAAAATACTTTTTGTTGCCGGTGTGGCGGTAAAGTTTCATGAGCGCAAGCTCGATTTCCTCATGGCCGGGTGTGGTGAATGCCGCCGTCTTTTCCTCGATAAATGCATGGTAAATGCAGTCACAGTATTTTTCCATGACTTTGAGGAATTTGTCCTTACCGGTGGCGCAGTCATATGCGACAGCTGCTTCGATAAGGTGGCCTGCACAGTATAGCTCGTGATGGTTTCTGTCCTTGAAAATCTCGGACGATGCGATCTGTTGATGATACGAATTGAGATATCCGTCGTCGCGCTGCGCATTAGCCATGCAGTCGATGATCTCATCGATAAATGCTTCGTTATCTTTTTGCGATGCTCGGTCATGCTCGATAAGATACGCTACCCCTTCGATCCACTTTGCAGCATCGGAATCGTAAAAGTAGTGTATCATTTTGCCGTTTTTTACGTAATTAAACCGTAGTGCGTCAAAACGTACGCTCTCCTCAAACTTGTTGCGGACGGCATCTATCGACACATTTTTGTTAAGATTATATCTTTTCTCCCAAAATCCGTCCAATAATGCAACGTCTCGAAAAGACACAATTTTGTTATCTTCCATTACTTTTGCTCCTATTTTGTGTTGATTTTACGATTAAATTATAGTATAATGTGGGTAAATTATCAATGAAAAAATCCTTTGTTAAGTGAGAAAATACGACTTGATTACATTAGATGACAAATCGATAAAATACGACTATTCGGGAATGTTCGATACAGACAGGCCTTGGATTCACAACGCATTCACTCTCGAAACATACGAGATCATTTTTGTGACTGCAGGTGAAGTTCATATTCGCGAGAGTGATAAGCGATACGATCTCGGGCCGGGGGAACTCATCGTGCTCTCGCCCGGTGTTGAACATGTCGGAACGAAAGAAAGCCATGGACACACTTCGTTTTACTGGCTACATTTCTTTATGTCGAATGGTGCGCCGTTCTTTCCGAAAACTGCGACTCCACACGGAGGTGAACGTGCTTTGCGTGAAATAATGCACTATGCTCGCGAACGGCGAGAACTTGCGGAAGTGCTACTGATGAGGTTTTTACTTGAGTTAAACGAAACGGAACGGTGCGGTAACAAACTTGCTTATGCAGTGGACGAATATATTCGAGCGAATGCGATCTACCGTGTGAGTGCAAAAAGCACTGCCGAGCATTTCGGCTTCTCTACAGATTACTTGTCGAGGGTTTATCGCCGTCAATTCGGAATCGATCTTAAAAGTGGTATAATTCGACACAGTCTCGATTACGCCGAGTCTCTGCTCATCAATACAGACTATACTATAAAAGAAATAGCCGCGGCATGCGGCTTTGAGGACGAAAACAATTTTGTAAAGTTTTTCGGTTATCACGAAGGCACAACGCCGTCGCTATTCCGTAATAAATTCTTCTATCTGCATATTAACGCAAAGTAAATTGCCGTACGAATTCGCTTTCGCGCTCACTTGCGTATTTCGGCAAATATCTTTTTGCGCAAGGTACGGTCGTCCGGCATGTTGTCGAGTTCAAGAGTAAGGACGTTTAGTCCTGCACGAGCGGCAATGCAACGTACTTTTTCGTCACGAAGCTTGCGATCGTCACGCTTGTGACTGGCGTCATTAAGCTCGATAATTAATACTGGTTTTAAGTTAAAACGGTCGCAAAGTGCGAAATCGACTATACGAAAAAGTTCGTTACGATACGAACCAAAATTGACTTTATCGATAAGCGAAGCGAGTGCGACTTGCGGGAAAATAGCAAAATCACCGCCGATAAGGCGCTCTAGCCTAGAGTAAAGCTCACGCTCGGGGGCGGTCATAAAATTTTCCTTAACAACATAGCGATACTCTTCTTTTACCGGCTCTCCACTCTTTTTGTCGGGAATAAAGAATAATGCTATGCCTAGAAAGAATACGATTATACCGCCGGCACGCAAATATAAAATTACTTGTCCTTTGAATGCAAAAGACAAGCCAAACAGTGCCGCGCCGATTGCGGACAATATTAAAATGTCGCGATATTTGTGCTTCATGTATTTTGGATAATGCCCTAATGTAGCGTGCTTTATTGCTAATTACTACTAGAAAAAACCCTCGGCTGGATTACCGAGGGGATATTTTTTACGAGCGTTTCGGTATGATAACGACTTTACGATTGGGCTCTTTGCCCTCGGACTTGGTGATTACCTTGTCGTTATCGGTGAGTGTTGCGTGGATGATCTTGCGGTGAGTGTTACTCATGGGTTCGAGCACGACTTTTTTGCCGGTACGAATGCATTTTGCAGCCATACGATTGGCAAGAGCCACAAGCGACTCTTCGCGTTTTACACGATAATTGCGACTGTCAATGTTGACGTGGACAAATTTGTCTTCACCCTCTTCAACTGCGCGCTTTGTCAAGATTTGGAGCGCATCGAGCACTTCTCCGCGATGTCCGATCACCGCATTGTCGTCCGTCACAATGTCAATATCTATACTGCCGTGCGAAGTGTCTGTCTTAAGCTCTACCGTAATATTCATAAGCGACAATACTTTCTTAAGATAATCGGTAGCCAATGCGACTTGTTTTTGATCGACGGAATGTGTCGGTGCCGACGTTTTTTCCGCTTTTTCGGTCTTTACGGGCTTTGCGGGTTCTGCTTCGATCGGTGCGGGACGAGTGTCCGCACTCTGACGCTTTTCAAACTTTTGCGGAGCGGGTTTACGCTCGGTCGTGGGTTTGTTTTCCTTTTTATATACCTTTGTTTCGGTAGGCTTATTTTCTTTTTTCGGCTCGATCCGTTTCTCTTGCGGTATGGGTTTTTCTTTCTTGGGTTCGGGCTTAACCTCAGGTTTTTCGATCGGCTTTTCGGGCTTTATGAAAAGGTCCTCGTCTTCTTCCACAGTCAAGAGGACTTTCGCCTTGCGGAATAAGCCACCGTTGTCAAGAATTTTTACATCTACTTCGCCCAGCGTTACGCCGAGTTCTTTTAGTCCGGCATTTATCGCGTCATCAACTTTTCTGCCGGTTGATTCAATTTGTTTCATAATTTTCCTCTTTTAGAGCTTT
This sequence comes from bacterium, assembly GCA_963620055.1. Taxonomy (GTDB): domain Bacteria; phylum Bacillota; class Clostridia; order Christensenellales; family Pumilibacteraceae; genus UBA10677. The sequence goes on from CAVEYH010000047.1 coordinate 3,258, forward strand.
ATTTTTATGCTCACTTATTGTTGTTTTCTTTACTGTTGTTTTGGATTTTATCGTTGGGGTCGGGTCTGCCGTATTTTTGCGTGGTTGCATTGGGATCCGGTCTACCATACTTATGGACGACACTCGTTGCTCTCTTCTCGGCTGTCTTGTCGATGCCGAGTAGTATCACATTGGACGAGAGTTGTAACACAAGCGTGAATGCATAACTTATGATAAGGTATAGCGAAAATGCCGCAGTATATGACAGTGAGAAGAAACCGATCATGACCGGCATGATGAACATCATCGTTTTCATGGTTCCGCCACCGGTTGCGTCATTCATTTGACCGGATTGTTTTTGTTGACGCATGGAGAGAATCTGAGTGCCGACAGAGAACAGTACCGACAAAATCGGAAGCACCAAATAACCGTTTGCTCCGTTGTGCTCTTCGTCGAGCAATTTGCCCATTACAATCTCGTAATTACCCTTCATGGAAGCAAGTGTGGCATCGTCTATGCCGGACTTCGATGCATCCGTTGCACGCTTTCCGATGTTAGAGATAAACTGACTGTAACTATTTACTTCTTTTTTCCAAGGAACGTCCGGACTCCAAATGTTATTTATCCACAAAAAGCTCGTTTTATTCGCTTGGTAGTAGTCGTAAACTTTATCTTGGCCGTATTGCTGTGCCTCATCGACCTTGTTGCCGTCGCCGTCTTTTAAGTCGGGGTCGACAATACCTTGATCGTATAGCGCCTGCTTTGCGGTATCGTCCATGTTGTTATACTCAACTACCGCCACGTTGTACTCGCTATACATCTCGTAATACTCTTTGAAGTTCATGTATTGGCTGACTTCGTTGAGTGCGCCGAGCAAAGAGAACATGACTGCCATGGTAATGATTGCCGGCAGACACGACGAAAAGTAAGATATACCTGCCTGCTTGTTGAGTTGCATTTGCTTTTGAGCAAGCGCAGTGCTATCGTTCGCATACTGCTTTTGGAGCTTCTCCATCTCGGGTTTTAGACGTTCGGTGATCTTTTGGTTCTGTCTTGCCTTATATCTTTGGTAAATATCTAAGGGACAAAGCAAAAGTTTTAGGCATAGCGTGAAAAATACGACACGCCAGCCGTAGTTACCTATAAAATTAAATACGTGCAACAGCAGTTTTTCCCACAGCCAACTCGGTTCTTTAATAACCGTTTCTGCTACGGAAAGCAAGACAGTGCTTAGAAAAGCCATTTCATATCTCCTTTTGGATTGTCGGGAACAGGATCAAAACCGCCTTTTTCCCATGGTACACATCGAAGCAGTCTTTTAATGCCCAGAAATATACCTTTTACTACCCCGAATTTTTCAATCGCTTCCAGCATGTATGCCGAACACGACGGATAGTAAATACATGTCGGCGGTGTAAGCGGTGAAATGCACTTGCGATAGAACATTATAAGTCCTACTGCAAGCCATCTAAATGTCACAATATCGAGAATTATTCTTTTTGCGGTCTTTTTACGCTTCTTCATAAGTCTTAACGAGTTTTGATCTCTCAAAGCATGAGATCATTTGTCCTTTTAATTCGTCATAACTTAGCTTGTCAATGCCGAGAACAGCCACAAACACTATTTGGCAAGGATATAGTCTGCTCGTAAACTCGTAGGCTATCGCGCGCATGCGACGTTTGACCTTGTTTCTCACGACGGCATGGCCTATCTTGTTACTGACCAAAAAGCCTATTCGCACACCGCTCTTGCTCTTGACAAAATTGAGCTTGACTTTTTTCTCCGGAATACGCTCGCCGTGTGCGTACACGTACGCAAACGAGCCTTTTTTTGTTAATCTATTCTTCTTTGCAAGCATTTTATTGACCGCTTTTTAACGCAAAAATGCGTCCACGGTTATCCCCGGACGCTTTTTCGGCGCAATTTGCGAGATCGTCGAAACGGACAACCTTATGTTCGTCTGATTAACGATTGCCACCGAGCGGTGCTGCGGCAATGTTCTTTCTACCCTTACGACGACGAGCAGACAATACTCTTCTGCCACCTGCAGTCTTCATTCTCTGACGGAAACCGTGTACTTTTGCTCTTTTTCTCTTCTTAGGCTGGTAAGTTCTTTTCATGATTGCATCTCCTATATTTTATGCTTTTCTTTTAATCGATAAGCCTTCGTTGTTAATTATCAACAAGCCTTCCAAGCTATTATATAAAAAACCGCACGTTTAGTCAACTAATTTACCGTAAATCATTGCAAATTTTGTCGGTAACGGGTATACTGAATAAGTACACTACTTAAAAACGCCACTCGTGTAACGTGGCGTACTAATTTTTGAACGGAGAGAATATGGAACTACAAAAAATACTCGGTTCGGTGCGTCGTGCCGTGGAAACTTATAACATGATCGAGGACGGCGACCGCGTGGGTGTGGGGTTATCCGGCGGTAAAGATTCGCTCGTGCTGTTAAAGGCATTGTCCGCATATCGCAAATTTTCACCGATGAAGTTCGAGTTATACGCATTCACGATCGATCTAGGACTCGGTAATGTCGATTTTGAGCCACTCATCGATTTTTGCGCCAAGGAAAACGTTCCGTACCACATCGAACATACGGATATCGGCAAGATTATTTTCGAGATTCGCAAGGAGTCACATCCGTGCTCACTCTGTTCAAAAATGCGTAGGGGCGCACTCAACACTCTACTAGCCGAGCGAAACATTAACAAACTTGCGCTCGGGCATCATGCCGACGACCTCGCGGAGACATTTCTTCTTTCGGCTTTCTATGAGGGCAGACTGTCAACTTTTGCGCCTATAAATCTAATGGACCGAACTGGAATTACACTTATTCGACCGCTTATTCTTACGTATGAAAAGAATATTGCGGCTTACGCAAAATCTGCGAGCCTACCGATCACAAAAAATCCTTGCCTCGTGAACCACGAAACACAGCGAGAATATGTCAAGAATTTGATTAAGTCGGTGCAAAAAGATATACCGATTGCAAAAGATCGATTGGTATCGGCAATTGTGAGCGCGGACAGATATAACCTATGGGATCAGTACCCTACCACGCCGGTGAGAAATAAAAAATGAAGGGATTTTATCGTAGCAAAATTTTCTCAAGCGACAAAAATCTCGTCGCTTAGCACGAAACCGACCGCGGTTGCGAACCACACACGCACGACTTTTTCGAGTTCGTGCTGGTAGCCCGCGGTGAAGCCGAAGTTGTCGTTTGTGCCGAGAATATGACTTCGCCCGAAGCGGACGTTCTTATTGATCTGGCGCTTAACTCTCGCCACGACTACGGCGTAGCAAAAATCAAATTATTCGCTAAGTAAATACAAAATGGAATAATTATTCCGTATATAAAATTACACAAAACGAGCGAATGCTAAATACTTCGCTCGTTAAGATATGCTTCGTTTAAAATCAAAAGACCTGCGATGTAATCGATGCTTACGTCGAAATATTCCGCTAGCTTTATGCATGTGCATTATGTAGCATAATAGCATCAAGTTTACAATGAGAAACAGTTGTATTTGTAATTGACAATAAAATGAAACAAAAAAAGACAGCCGTTGAGGGTGCCACCATTAGGGAAACAGGCGTAGGCGAAAAACTTACGCCTGTTTTCTTGTCTTTTAAGGCAACTCCATTTCGCCTACGTGGGTTGGAAATATTGTTACTGTTCTTTTGTATCCGCTTTCAGTTTTTACCTTTTCGGAAACAATAATTTTGTCTATTAACAACCTTACTATTTCGGGAGTAAGTTTCTTTATTCTTCCTGCTTTGACAACAATGGAAAAGAAATTATTTATATTATCGTTTATCTCGTCATAGCGTTCTATTTCGCACTTACTGTTGGCTATTGTTTCTTTTAAGCGGCGCTCATTGCGTCGGACGTACCGTCTTCCGAGTAACTGCCGATAATAAGCACCGGCAT